>SOJB01000118.1 GCA_004376695.1 Dehalococcoidia bacterium
TCTTCTCAGGAAATGGTCTCAAGCACTGTACCTCACTATCCGGTTCCCCTTGCCAAAGAGGGCTGAGCGCCTACAGCTCTCCAGCAAGGTAGTCATCAACAGAAAAACCATCGAACACCACAAAATCGGTTTCCGACGGAATCTTGCCCGTGGGACACAGGTTGAAGCAAGCCTGGCAGGTGAGGCAAGCCCTGGCCTTCTCCGGAAAGAAGGCCACCCTCCGGTCTATCCCTCGTCCCATGAAACCTATGGCGTGTTCGCCAACAACCTCATCGCAGTAGCGTACACATTGTCCGCATAGAATGCATCTCGTTGGCTTTGCTCTGAAGCGAGACTCAAACCTGTGGATATCCGCACCGTATTCGTTGCCTATTTTCTTGATTTCCCCAGCGACCTCTCCGTCGATCATTGTCGTGGGGGCAACCAGTTCAATGATAACCTTCCGAATCTTGTCTATCCTAGGAGAGCGCGTCCTCACTACTAACCCCTGTTCGACGGGAAAGCCACAAGACGCTACTATTCGGGTTTTCCCTTTCTTTTCCACCTCCACGCTGCATATCCGACAAACACCGTAAGGTTCCAGCTTCTCGTGATAACAGAGCGTCGGTATCTCAATGCCAGCCTCTCTCGCTGATTCCAGTACCGTCATCCCTTTCGTCGCTTTTACTTCCTTCCCGTCTATCTGCAG
Source organism: Dehalococcoidia bacterium (assembly GCA_004376695.1). Lineage (GTDB taxonomy): Bacteria > Chloroflexota > Dehalococcoidia > GIF9 > AB-539-J10 > RBG-13-51-36. The sequence continues at coordinate 689 of SOJB01000118.1, forward strand.
AGTTATGGTCATTGGCATTCACCTCTTCTTCTCACGGACAACTCTGGTCCCGGGAGCCGGGGGCGGAGGCAAAGGCTCTCCCGAGATTCTCCTTACGGCACTAAACCGAGGAGGACAAACTTCAAAACACGTATTGCACTTTATGCATTTCTCCTGCTCGATCCAGTGGATGATGCTCTTGTCCCCACAAATCGCTTCAGTAGGACAGCTCTTGCGGCAAATCATGCAGGCGGTACATTTAGCGGGGTCAATGTAGTAAGCAGTGAGAGCCTTGCAGGCTTTCGCCGGGCAGCGCTTCTCCTTTATATGAGCCTCGTATTCATCCCTGAAGTACTTCAACGTGGTCAGGGCGGGGTTGGCAGCGGTGCTGCCAAGGGCACACAGGGAAGCATACTCCATCACTTCTGCTATATCTTCAATGGCCTCTATGTCTCCTTCTTTACCCTTCCCTTCACAGATATCAGTTAGAATCTCACGAAGCATTCGTAGTCCTTCACGACAAGGAATACACTGGCCGCAAGATTCTTCACAACAAAAGCTGACGAAATACCTCGCTGTATCCACCATGCAGGTATCCTCATCCATAACTACGATCCCACCAGAACCCATCATCGAGCCAAGTCTGGTGAGTTCGTCGAAATCAATTGGAGTGTCCAAATGGCGCTCGGGAATCACCCCTCCGGAAGGACCTCCTGTCTGAACTGCCTTGAATCTCTTCCCCTTCGGTATCCCTCCGCCGATATCATAAACTAGCTGCCTCAAGGTCATGCCCATAGGCACTTCCACAAGCCCTGTGTTATTCACCTTGCCCACTAGCGAGAAGATCTTGCTTCCCTTGCTTCCTTTGGTACCGATGGAGTTGAACCACTCAGCCCCCCTATTGATAATAACGGGGACATTTGCCCAGGTCTCCACATTGTTCAAGCACGAGGGCCTTCCCTTGATCCCGCTTACCGCGGTGTGGATGTATTTCATCCTGGGTTCGCCCACTTTGCCCTCGATAGCGCTCATGAGAGCTGTTGACTCCCCGGAAACAAATGCCCCTGCCCCCCGGTGGATAGTCACCCCGAAATCAAACCCCGAGCCGAGTATGCCTTTCGCCAGGAATCCGTATTCCTCGGCCTGCCTGACAGCTTGAATCGTGTTCTGGTATGCGATGGGATACTCCTGTCGCACGTAGATGAAGCCTTCTTGCGATCCTATGGCATAGGCACCAATAGTAAGTCCTTCCAATACAGCGTGCGGGTTTCCCTCCATGATGGACCTATCCATATAGGCCCCGGGGTCGCCTTCATCGCAATTAACAATCACGTATTTCAGTCCTCGGGAGCCGTTCCTGGTTGCCTCCCATTTCACTCCTGTGGGAAACCCTCCCCCGCCCCTGCCCCTTAAGCCGGATCTCTTGATCTCCTCGAGAACCTGCTCAGGAGTCATCAGAAACAGGGCCTTTGATAATGCACTATATCCGCCAAGGGCTATGTAATCGTCTATATCTCCGGGGTCAATATACTTATTGTTCCCGAATATGATGCGCAACTGGTTCTTGTAGAAGGGAATATCGGGTGCCTTGGCTATCCTTTCCCCTGTTACGGGATCCTCATAGAGTAGTCTCTCAATAACTCCATCACCAGCCAGTGTTGTGGAAACTATTTCCGGCACATCCTCGAGCTTCACTCTCACATAGCAAATCTCCTGAGGAAAGATAACTACTACCGGCCCCTGCTCGCAAAACCCATGACATCCGGTCGCCTTAGCTTCTACTACCGAGCCTCTCGATCCTTGCTTCTTGAGTTCGTCAGCGAATCCCCGGAAAACCTCTAATGAACCATAGGCTTGACAGGCAGTGCCTGTACATACGGTGATAATAGGCTTATCGGCGTTTCTCTTCGCCAGTATTTCTGTCCTTAGTGTCTCAAGGTCACTGGCTGAGCAAAGCCTCTTATTACTCATAGCTTTCCTTACTTCGCGACTTCGAATATCGTCCTGAGGTCTGAAGTCGAAGGCTTGCTGTGGTATATACCATCAACTGCAATCACAGGACCCATGGCGCAACAGCCAAGACAATTGACGGTTTCCAACGTAAACCGCATGTCTGCTGAGGTTTCGGTTGGCTTCATCTTAAGGATGGCCGAGACTACGTTCAGAAGCTGAGGCGCACCGCGTACCTGACATGCGGTTCCCAGGCACACTTTGACAATATGCCGGCCCGTAGGCACAAGGCTGAAAGCCTTGTAGTAGCTCGCGATTTGGTAAACCCGGGTAACGGGCACGCCTAATTGCTCGCTTACTTCCGTCAACACCTCCTCGGACAACCATCCAAACATGCTCTGCAAATCGAGAAGGATTTGTATTAGCATGTCTTGATCCCTTTGATAGCTTCCCACAGCTTGCTTCACTGCTCTCGAAACCTTGGTCAATTCTTTGTGCCTTGTTATTGGAACCATCGTTATCTCTACCTCAACTCACCCGGGGAAAGCCTCCACCTTCTCTTTGAGCAGGGCATAATCTGCATTCACCATTTCCTGGATCTTCTCGATCTCCTCACCTGTCAGATGGCGATATCGTCCCTGCAGCTTCAGGTATTCCTCAATGGGCTTAAGTTTGGGTGGGTCGGCATTCAGTGTGTAGCGTCCGTGCTCTATCTCGTAGAGAGGGAAAATGCCCGTCTGCACCGCCAGTTGACCTATTTCAACAGTCACGTCACCGCCGTGTCTCCAGCCTGTTGGGCAAGGGACCAGGATATGCAAATAGGCCGGGCCTTCAATCTCTGCACCTTTCCTGACCTTCTTCATCAAATCCAGACGATAGCTGGGACAGGCTGTTGCCACATAAGGTATGTTATGCGCAGCAGCAATAGCAGGCATATTCTTCTTCCGAGTAACCTGTCCGATGCTGAACTTGCCCGCGGGTGCAGTCGTAGTCGAAGCTCCGTAGGGTGTGGCACTCGACCTTTGGATTCCCGTGTTCATGTAGGCTTCATTATCAAGGCAAATATATATGAAGTCATGGCCTCTCTCGAATGCCCCAGACAGGGCCTGGATTCCTATATCGCTGGTGGCGCCGTCCCCGCCCATGGCAACGCATTTGATGTCTCTCTCCTGTAACCTGCCCTTTTCAACCGAAATCTTCAGACCCGCCTCCACGCCCGAGATCACAGCAGCCACGTTCTCGAACAGCGTATGTATCCAGGGGATTCGCCATGAGGTATAGGGCATTGGCGTAGTACACACCTCGGCACACCCGGTGGCATTAGCCACGATCACGTTCTCCCCAAGAGCCTTCAGAGCCATCCTGATCGCCAGAGATTCCCCACAGCCAGTGCAGAAGTTATGCCCCTCAGCTAGAAACTCCTTGGTGGTTACCAAGCCTCCACCAAGTCTCACCATCTTTACTGTCATTCGTTACCTCTTACTGGCAGCCATCGATTGGCTGGCAGTTCTGTGGTATCATCTTATGCCCACCGTCTCGATCATCTTGTCGGAACCCTCTTCCGCGATTTGCCTTCCTCTGCTGATAACATAGCCGAAATCCTCTTCCGACACATCTCTGCCACCCAGGCCCCCTACGAAGCCAACCATCTTGGGTCTGGCATCTTCATCATATAGGGCTGATCTAACCTCGGAAAAAACCGGTCCTCCCATGCCGAAAGAAATGCATCTGTCAAAGACGATCAGTACCTTGGAACCTTTTGTTGTGCGGCGAACTTCCTCGAATGGAAAAGGCCTCCAGAGGCGCAAGCTTATGAGCCCTACAGCCTCACCTCTGTCTCTCCTTTCATCTACTACAATCTTTGCCGTTTCGGTGTAGCTGCCCATGGTCAGAAGCAATGCTTCGGCGTTTTCCGTCCTATACTCCTCTACAGGATGATAATAACGACCAAAAATGTCTCCGAATTCCTTCCAACCCTGGAGTATCACTCCTTTGGATTCTCTCAACGCCGCCTCCTGGGCTATCTTTGCTTCTGAGTATATGTCCGGGGGACCGAGGGCTCCGTGAGTCATGGGCTTATCAGGGGTCAGTGGAAAAGGGTACTGGAATCTGGGGAGAAATCTATCCACTTCTCTCTGCTCCGGCAGAATCACCGGTTCTATTACGTGCGATAAGGTGAAGCCATCAAGATGAACCATAACGGGAAACAGGACGTTGCGATCCTCACCGACACGAAAGGCCCAAAGGGTCATGTCGAATGCCTCCTGGCTGGTCTGGCAAAACACCTGTATCCAGCCTGTGTCTCTGACAGCCATGGCATCGGAGTGGTCTCCCCAGATACTTATCGGTGCCGATAAAGCCCGGTTGACCACCGTCATCACTACCGGTAGTCGCATAGATGAGGCGACATACAAGACATTGTGCATATACTCCAACCCCGGACCTGCAGTAGCAGTGTAAGTTCTTGCCCCTATTGCGGCGGCTCCAAGGCACGCGCTCATGGCCGAGTGCTCCGATTCCACGGGAATATAAGCGGCCTTCAATTCGCCATCGGCTACGATCTCGGCAAGCCGCTCCGGGATATGCGTCTGGGGCGTTATGGGATAGGCAGAGATGACATCGACATCAGCCATTCTGGCTGCCTCAGCCACAGCATGGGAGGCTTCTAGTGCGACCCTTCTGCTCATTTCTCTCCCTCTTCTACCCTTGTTATGGCTTCTACAGGGCATATCCTGGCGCAGATACCACATCCCTTGCAGTAGTATAGGTCAGCTTCATAGTATCCATCATCACCGGGCTTCATGGCGGCATCAGGGCAGTAAATCCAGCATAAGGCGCACTTGATGCACTTTTCCTTATCCAGTACGGGCCTTTCTGTCCTCCAGTCGCCGGTCTTCCGAAAGCTGGCATTGCCCGCGTCGGTTATGATATTACCGACATTCATATCCTTCCAGGTTGGTTTGTCTGCCATTGTCTACTCTCTTACCACCGTCTCGTCGTAAGCCCTCCTCATTGCTTCGATATTCCCCTTTGCCCGCATCCCAAAACGCTCCTGCAACTGCACCACCAGAGAATCCATCTTCACAATCTCCATGACCTTTAGTAGGGCCCCCATCATCGCAGTATTGGTTATGGGCAAACCGATCGTTTCCCTGGCGATCCTCGTGGCATTGACCGCAGCTACAGGCCACTTATATCCGAATTCAGACTTCAGTTCGGCGGGCGATTTCCTGGAGTTGACTATAATCTTGCCTCCATCCTTAAGCCCTGATGTCACATCAACTGCATGCAGCAACCCCGGATCGAGCACTGCCACCGCATCAGGATGATAGATGGAGGTCCTGATTCTGATGAACTCGTCGCTTATCCTGAGAAAAGCGATAACCGGCGCGCCTCTCCTTTCTGGCCCGAAACTGGGAAACGACTGAGCATACTTGCCTTCGCCTATAGCAGCACGAGCAACTAGCTCAGCAGAAGTTACCGCCCCCAGCCCACCCCTACCATGCCACCTTATCTCAAGAAGCTCAGCCATAGAAAGACCTGTATAGCACCAAAAAACTGCCCCTGAAGGGACTCGAACCCTTGCACCTGGCTCCGGAGGCCAGTGCTCTATCCTCTGAGCTACAGGGGCTGCTCTTTGTCTCGTTAGCAGCAGACAGCCAGTGTCTCAAATTTATCACAAACCAGCGCTTGATGTAAACAAGCGATAAGCACCGAAAACGTATAGCGCGATCAGAACGGGGGCATACCAACTAAGCACTCCAAGAAGCTTCTGCCTTTGTCGAAACCTGAGCCCGATAATAACGACAACGCTCATCGCTACTGCCACGGAGGCAATAATAAGATGACTACTTGATACTGAAGAGAGAACGAATCCTTGGCCGTGGGCTAGGTCAACCGGGACGATGATGGCAATGTTGAGCATATTGGCGCCCAACAAACCAGCCACCGCCAAATCCACAACACCCAGACGGAGAGCAGTAAGGGCAACCACTATCTCGGGTGCCGAGGTAGTGATCGCCAGAAACAAAGTCCCAACAAAGGTGCTATCCCAGCCCGTACTCTTACTGATTTCATCGCCAATGAATGACAGCCATATACCAGCAGCAATGACTGCTGCTGCCGCCAGAGCAAATCTGATGCACACAGTCCTAGTAGTAAGCTCTTCATGTTGTGGAGAAGTGGCTGGAGCGGCAGCCAATTGGTGACTGCGTTCGCGACGGAATATCCACCACATTCCCAGCAA
>SOJB01000120.1 GCA_004376695.1 Dehalococcoidia bacterium
GAGAGGGAGGGGAACTAGGGAGTCTCACCCAGTAGATGATAAGCTTGGAGTTGGTATGCTTCCTGACGCAAGGTAAGCCCGATACACTGCGACCCTAGTATGCTGCGGGCGAGCGAAACGGCATCGCGGTCTGCTAATCCCCGAGACCTGATACCATCAGTGCCCGGGCCTGAATCGTAGTTGCCCTGAGCATTCCAAGCAAATGTGCGGCGAAGAACACCCGGACTCGCATGCAATCGTAAGCATCAAGCGCTACCCTGTCCTGTCCACCTCATTCTTCAGCCGCTTGCGGGCGGGTGAGGGTGCCGAGCATCAGGGAAATCTGCCGGGCGTTGACCACGGCTTTGTCCTGATGGCAATTATTGAACAGGACGTGCATCTCGCTTGCCTGGCCGGCGAGTTCCCCAATCTTGCCTGCCCACGGCTCGAGTTCTTCCTCTGAGTAGAGGTAATTGAAACGTTCAGCGGGGCCGATGCCTTTCTTCTCCCATGTCTCTGTATTCCTGCCGTGAAAGCGGACCAGTCCTATGTCAGAGGTTACCTCGGCGACGGGTGGCACGCTTGACTTGAACCCCTGTGGCTCGTCGACGCAGACAAAGGGTAAGTCGTTGCGCCTGAGGAGATCAAGGGTCGTAGCCTGATTCTTTTCGCTTAGCCAGACATTGTTCCTGAACTCTATCGCGACACCGTATTGCGGCAATCTCTCCTTGCACATTATGATGTAATCAAGTTGCTGCGAGCCGGGGTAGAACCAGGGCGGGAACTGGAAGAGCACAATTCCCAGCTTGCCAGCCGTATCGAGCGGGAGCAGCGAGCTCTCGAATCTTTGCCATAGTTCATCCACCAGTTCCGCCGGGAGGTCGCGGTAGTACAGGTTACCTTTTTGCTGCAACTCGGGAGTCAGTTCTTCCCTTATGTTCTTGGGCAGGGAATTGGGGGGTGTAGGATGCTGGGTGAATACCCTGAAAGCCTTGAAATCGAACAGGAAATCGTCGGGTGTCCTCTCGGCCCAGAGATAGCTGTTCCTTTCGCCAGGCATGGCGTAATAGCTGCTATCCACTTCGACGATGTTGAACTGGCTGGCATAGTACTGAAGGCGGGCTTCCGCTGAACGCGCTGAATCAGGGTAGAAGCGTCCGGAGTTTACCAGTGTGGGATCGGTCCATGAACAGGTGCCTACTCGAACTGTCCCCATTTCGTTCCTTCCTGCTCTTATTTTACTAGGAGCTCGAGCCAGTGGCAACAGAAAGCCCGGCCTGAGCTAATCGGGATAGCCCGGGTGCGAGTCATTCCGAGCATGCTGCCTTTCCCTTTCATCTCGCAATGAAGTGAGCGTCTCAGCGATAATATTCAGTGTGTCTCGTTTCTGGATTGTTCCTTCAACCAGGATCAGTGGCTCGAGCTTAAAGATCTGCCGGTACTTCTGATATACGTTTGGTCTGACTATTACATTTACCATGCCATCCTCGTCCTCCAGCGTCATAAAAGCAAAACCTTTAGCAGTGGGAGGTCTCTGCCTGGTGATAACGTAGCCAGCCAACCGTACCCGGGTATTCGGCTCAAGTTGAGCCAGCTCAGAGCTTTTGAGCAAGCCATCCTCGGATATGTCTTTCCTCAGTACCTGCATGGGATGATATTTTGTGGATAACCCCTGCACTTTGTAATCCACCTTCATCTCCTCTAGTTCGGTGAAGTGAGGCAGGGAGACCGCGATATCACTGAATTCTAAAGACAATTCCCCCGGGCATTTCTTTTCCAGAAGACCAAGCTGCCACAATAGCTGCCTCTTCTGGCAGCCGGAAGAATCAAAGGCACCGGCAAGGATAAGATTTTCTACAGGCTTCCTCTCCAGCCTGGTCCTGAGATAGAAGTCTTCCAGCGAAGAATAAGGAGCCCTTTCCCTTTCAGCCACTATCTGGCTCATAGCTTTATCTCCCACTTCCTTGACGTACATCAAGCCGAGCCTGACTTTGCCGCCTTCGATGGTGCATCTGGCGCTGCTCTTGTTGATGTCTGCCGGTAAAATGTCAACTCCGTGCCTCTTAGCATCCCGCACAATGACCTCCGGGGAATAGAATCCCATGGGCTGATTATTGAGCAGAGCGCAGTAGAATTCAGAGGGATAGCATTTCTTGAGCCAGGCAGATTGATAGCATAGAAGAGCAAAACCGGCTGCATGGCTCTTGCAGAAGCCATATTCAGCAAAACCCTCCAGGGCTTCAAAGATGCGACTGGCGAGGCTTGTTTCTACGCCATCCTTCTTTGCTCCGTCGATAAACCTCTGCCTCATCTCGTTCATGGCATCTTTCGATCTTTTCCTGCTCATTGCTTTTCTCAGAGAGTCGGCCTCACCGGGCTTAAAATTGGCTAGGACAGCGGCAACCTGGATCACCTGCTCTTGAAACAGGAGGACCCCCAGGGTATCTTCAAGTATTGGCTTCAGCTTTGGATGCAGGTATGTTACGTTTTCCAGGCCTTTCCTTCTTCGAATATACGGGTGAACCATATTTCCCTGCAGCGGCCCCGGTCTGATAAGAGCAATCTCGATAGTCAGGTCCTCAATAGAGCGTGGTTTTATTTGCGGCAGGGTCTGCATCTGCGCCCGGCTTTCTACCTGGAAGACGCCTATCGTGTCGCCCCGGCAAATCATGTCGTAGACACTCTCATCATCCAGAGGAAGCTTATCCATGGTAAGCCTGGTCCCGATGTAATCGGGATGATGCGCCTCCGCAAGCTCGCAAGCTTCGTGAATGAGCGACAGCATTCTCAAGCCGAGCAAGTCCACTTTTATCAAGCCGGCATCGGCAACGCTGTCTTTATCCCACTGGCAGACTATCCTCCCCGGCATGGTAGCTTTTTCGAGGGGCACTATTTCAGTCAGAGGGCAAGAGGAGATAAGCATCCCTCCATTATGGATCGACAGGTGCCTGGGGAAATCGTAAATCTCCCGGCAAAGAGATGTGAACTCCTGCCATGGCACGGACGTGAGATAAGGCAGAAATTCCTCGACGCCGGCAAGGTCTTGCTCCAGGTCTTTAGCCCCGTATACTGAAACCGATCTTGCCATTTTATCAAGCAGGCTATCCGGCATACCCAGTGCCTTGCCCACCTCTCTTACAGCATTCCTTGCCTGGAAGGTTACATAGGTGCAGACCATGGCGGTATGTGCCTGCCCGTATTTTTCATAAACGTATTGAATGAGCCTTTCCCGGTGATTTGTCGACACATCTATATCGATGTCGGGAATAGAGGACATTTCTTCATTCAAAAACCTGCCCAGGAATAGCTTATTCTTCAACGGGTCGACCCCGGTTATGCCCAGAATATAGGCCACCATGGAATTGGCTGCCGAGCCCCTGCCCTGAGCGGGAATCCCATTTCTCTTGGCGTAGTCCATAATGTCCCATACGATGAGGAAGTAGCCCGATAGCCCCAGTTTCTCTATTAGATCGAGCTCGTGATTGAGCCTGGCCTCTATCTCTGAGCTCATCCCGATGAAATCGGGATCGTACCTGTCGTGCACCTTTTGCCAGCATAACCTGGCCAGATATTTCTCTGCCGTCTCACCCCGGGGTAAGAGAAATTCTGGAAACCGATAGCCTGAGAAATCCAGATCGACATTGCATTGCCCCGCTATGGCAAGCGTATTGGAAACCGCCAGGGGATAATCCTGGAAAAGCTGTGTCATCTCTTCATAGGGTTTGAGGTGAAATTCGGAGTTCAGTCTCAAAGAGGCGCATTCGTCCAGGGTTGTCCGGTTCTTCATGCACGTGAGCACGTCGTGAAGCCTGTGGTTTTCCTTATTGGCATAGTGAACATTGTTGGTAGCGACATAACCCAATTTGAGATTGCCAGCCAGCTCGACTAAGGCGCGGCAAAGGTGTTCATCCTCGGGGTAGAAATTATTCTGAAGCTCTACATAGAAGTTCTCCCGGCCAAAGATCTCGATATACCTTCTGGCTACTTCGCAAGCCTTCTCCGTTCGTCCGGAAGCGATTAAGCTGACCAATTCTCCTTTCCGGCAGCCGGAGAGGCAAAGCAGGTCGGCGGAGTACCGGGCGAGGGTTTCCAGATTGAGGACGGGACTGCCTTTCCTGTGTTCCAGCCGAGCCCTGGTAATCAGCCGGCACAGGTTGGAGTAGCCTTCGTTATCCTTCGCCAGCAATGTAAGATGATCTCCATTTTCCAGCGTCATCTCCGCTCCGATAACGGGCTTGATGTTGGCTTTGAGGCATGCTTTGTAGAAGCGGATAGCTCCGTATAACCCATTATGGTCGGTAAGAGCTAAGGCTGGCATGTTGAGCTCCGCTGCCCGGCTTATCAGATCCTCCGCATGAGACGCACCATCAAGAAGAGAGAAATTGGAATGGCAGTGAAGCTCCACGTAACTCTTCTCCGATTTCATCGGGCTATCAACACTCCTAATCATAGACGCGTTGCAGGTACCAGACTCCGGTGAGCAAATCCCGGTAGAGTTCGCAGACAGTGCCGGATTCAGTCTTGACCTGGAAGTACTCCCGTGTGACCGGTCTCTTCCACCATCCTTGGACTACCCGCCATCGTTTCAGCGTCTCTCTCACCCGTTCTCTCCTCCCCTTATAGAGAAAGGCGATCGGCTTGTGTTGGAAGCCTTCCTCAACTTCCAGCCTTATAGCTTCCCTGAATAGCTTACTCATCGTTCGGCTGAGCTCACGACGAAGCCTCTCAAAGGTCAAATTCGGTGAAGGAAAAGGAGTCCTCCGGTAACGCGCTGTTCGGTTTAGCGAGCACCCTGCCAACTACCCCTTTGCCGTATCTTTGCCGAAGCCAGCTTATGGCTGAAGCCAGCCTCTCCCTGTGCTTCAAGCGCTCGTCTGAGAATCCCGACGAAATCGGGACCTGTCTCCCGTTTTCAGGGCAGAAATCGGTCAGAGTCAGCCTCATTTCGCTTACAGGAGTCGTGAATCTTGCTGACTCCAGGTATTGCGTTAAGTGGCGTAACATCGTTTCCCTGGAGGAAGTCGCTTCCTTGAAGTGAAACACTCTTTGAGCGATATGGTCGTTGCTAAAATGCATGGATATTGTCAGCCGGAGACAGCATTGCCAGCGCTCTTTCAATTGCTGGCTTAACCTGTTCAGGAGTTCCCCACCGCTGGCTAAAACTTGACCGATAGTCTCTGCCGCAGGCTCAAAATAGATCTGCTCTTTTAGCATCGGCACCTGACTCCAGGGAACTAACCTCGACTCATCGATGCCATTGGATAGTTCCCACAACCGCTTGCCCTCGTTGCCAAATTCCAGGCTGACTGCCGCTAATGACAACCTCGCCAGTTGTCCTATTCGGTAGATGCCAAGCAATTCAAGCCGTTCCAGGGTTCTCGATGAGGCAGGTAAAAGGCATACAGGCAGGTCTTTAAGGAAATCCTTTCCCTCTCTCCCGGTGATAACCACAACCTTCCCCGACCCGGCAACCCGGCTGGCTGCCCATGCCACGAATTTATTCGAGGCAATGGATACGAATGGATGAAGCTGGAAACGTTTCTCAATTATCTGCCTGACCTCCTCGACAAACTGGAGCACCCCGCTGTAATCAGGGCATTCATAGCTCAAATCAATGAAGGCAGAGCCCACAGTCCCTGCTTCTACCACCGGGCTGTAGTTGGCGAGCATGGTCAAGACAGTGGTGAAGGCATCGGCGTATTTTCCCTCGTCCAGCGGCAAGAATACCCCTTGCGGGCATAGAGCATATGCCTCTCTCAGGGGCATGCCCTGCCTGACGCCGCATGCCAATGCCTCCTTTGAGGCATCATATACGGCCTTCCGTTCATAGGGTAGGCCTCCAATAATGATTGGCTTGCCGCTTAATGAATCGTTATCTCTTACCTCGACTTGAACGACGAAATGAGGAAAGAAGAAGCATGCGACTCTCATCTCCAGCCCCCTGACTACTGGTTCAGCCTTCTCAGAACGGCAACCACTTTACCCTGCACTTCAATGTTCTCAGGCCCGGTATATATGGCTTTCATCTCGCTATTCGCCGGCTGCAGGCGAATGCGTCCTGGTTCGCGGTAAATCTTTTTCAGCGTTACCTCTTGCTCATTCTTGAGCCACACGGCTGCCATTTCACCATCTTCAGCGGTTTGCGCTACCTCCATAATCACGACGTCGCCGTCATTGATAAGGGCATCGAGCATGGATGTTCCTTTCACCTTCAAGGCATAGATATCGCCCTTGTTTCCTACCACATCCCTTGTGAGCCTGAGCGTTTCTTCAGCCCGGTTACTCCAGGTACCAGAATCTACGACAGGAATCGGTTCTCCGGCAGCAATTGCCCCCAGTAGCGGCACCTCTATAATGTCTTTTTCCACAAGCTGGATGCTTCTGAAAACCTCGGGGTCGCGACGAATCTGTCCTTCTTTCTCCAGCACATTCAAATGATACTGGACCAGTGAGGTTGAACTGATGTTGCAACCTCTCAGGATGTCCCTGACGGTCGGGGCATAGCCTCTTTCATCAAAGAAACGCCTTATGTATTCAAGAATCCCTTCTCTAATCTCGGGCTTCCTCATCATAGCCTCCTGTTACAATTGGTATTTAACGAGTGTTCTATAGAACAAGTGTATCAATCACAGGGATGGATTGTCAAGACCCTGTGTCGGCTAATTAAGTGAGAAACGCTGGATAATAAGCCAAGCTTGCGCAACTCAGGTTGCGCAAGCCGTACTGTTTACGCATCATCAACTGATTTCAATGCCGTACAACAACCCTTCTGCCTCGCCGCTTCGTCGCCCATACAGCCACCGCCACCAAAACCAGCGCCAGCAAGCCTGCTA
>SOJB01000084.1 GCA_004376695.1 Dehalococcoidia bacterium
GAGAGACTGGACAGAGACTAGCGACTGCTGCATAATGAACCCGGCAGACCATTCGAATACCGCGAGATGTCTGAGTCTGCTTGGGATATCATATGGCCCCTTTGTTTGACAGGATCGTCGGAGTCTATCACTTTCTAGGCGACAGGATACCAAGGGGTATTCCCTCTGTAGAGCCAAAGCCCCGCAGGAGCAACCGGTGGCTCAGGAATAATCAGCCGGTCGTAGCCAAGACGAAGGCACAAACAGATATCCGACTGGCTGTTGGGCAGGCGATTGCATTAATGGGCGATCTACAACAGGTCATCGGCAGGGGTGACCGAGTGCTTGTAAAGCCAAACTTCAACAGCCCGGACCCGTTTCCAGCAGCTACTGATTTGGCCTTTCTTGAGGTAGTGATTAAGCTCATCCTAGAAGCTGGGGCTAAGATCACCATTGGTGAGAGCTCTGGCGGCGTCTGGCGGCCAACCAGAAAGGTCTTCGAGCAACTTGGTGTCCCTCAACTAGCTCGAAGACTAGGTGTTGAGCTTATTGCGTTTGATGATAGGCCTAATGATTGGGTAAGAATCAAGATCAGTGGAGATTATCTAAGCGAGGTCATAATGCCTCGCTCCGCTTACGAGGCTGACAAGATGGTTTATCTACCGTGCATGAAAACTCACAGCATCGGTGCATTTTCTGGTGCCATCAAACTTGCCTTCGGCTTTGTCGCCCCGGGGCAACGGCGCAGTGCTCACCTTGGCCATTTGCAGGAGAAGGTGGCTGAAGTGAATCTTTGCTGGCAGCCCGATCTGATCATCATGGATGGGAGAAAAGCCTTCGTATCTGGTGGACCGGATAAGGGCCAATTGGTCGAGCCAGGCCTGTTGCTTGCCTCCGGTGATCTTATTGCTGTCGATGTCGAGGCAATGAGGGTACTTCTGGATTACGGGGCCTCCAACAACATCCCTGCCAATCCCTGGGAACTGCCACAAATCGCCACCGCAGTAAAGCATGGGTTAGGGGTAGGAGAAGGACAGTACATGGTGCTTGAATGAACTTGCTGCTGCAGGGGACTGCGCTGTTTCGCGCAGTGAGTGTCAGAGAAAGCTGGATTTGACAGCATCAAGGTCCCTTCAGCTTTCTTGTGTTGCGCAATCGGTTCAACCATCGATGGCAGAGACGAAGGACCCAGGTTTACCGTGGACAGCAGGCAGTCATGGAGTAAACCCATTAGCGGGTTGAGGACATTCGGCATAGTCAGTTGGATTAGGAACAATCGAAGGAGGTAAGGCTATGAACTATCGTCAGATGACAGCACCCTGTGGGCTGGACTGTTTTAACTGTCCGGTGTATCTGGCCAATGAAAACGAGGATCTGCGGGCGAAGATCTCCAAGGGCCTACGTATCGCGTTAGAGGATGCAGTTTGCAGAGGGTGCCGCGACGAACAAGGTTCGCCAAAGTTCCTCAACTGGTCCCAACCATGTAATGTCTACCGATGCATCACCACAAGGGGTCTTAACTTCTGTTCTGAGTGTTCAGATTTTCCCTGCGACTATCTACATCCGTATGCTGACAGGGCATCGGAAGTTCCCCATAACACCAAAGTGTTCAATCTGTGTTTGATAAACAAGATGGGACTGGAGTCGTGGGCAAAAGCAAAGGCCAAGAGTGTGAAGCATACATATTTCAAGGAGAAGTTCAGGCTATCGTAGGAACTACTCGTCTAGCCGTTATGCGCACCTGAGTCACAGAGGCGCGTGCTGTCGCCCAGCATTCCTGATTGTTGACTCAGTCTTACGCCGAGGTCAGAAGCATATGAGATGGAAACGTCTGCCTATGTGTCTGGTTGCACGTATACCACTTACTTCTGTTCTGGAGTTGCGACATGGTAGTATTGTGTTTGGCGAGTCAATTGAACCCCGGGATCGGAGTAACTTATGAAGACCAGTAACAATACAATCCTGATAACTGGCGGAGCTACCGGAATCGGCTTTGCTCTAGCCGAGGCTTTTGTAAACGCGGATAATAGGGTGCTGATCTGTGGAAGGAGGAGAGCGAAGCTGGAAGAGGCGCAACAGAAGCTACCTAACATACAGGTGCGACA
>SOJB01000121.1 GCA_004376695.1 Dehalococcoidia bacterium
GGGTGCGGGATGGTCAAGTTCTGAGTGTCGATAATCTTGTCGTCATAGAAAAGGATATCTATGTCTATGGGACGGGGTGCATTGACAAAACTGGGAACTCTGCCCATTGCAGCTTCAATGTCTTTGGCGAGCTGGAGTAGTTCCTCGGGAAGCAACTCCGTGGCAATCCGGCACACCAGGTTGAGAAATAGCGGCTGCTCCTCATAGCCAACCGGCTCGGTTTCGTAAACTGACGATACCGCCTCAAGACTTACTCTTTGAGAAAGCAGTGCTAGAGCCTGACAGAGGTTTTCTTCCCGCTTACCCAGGTTTGAGCCCAGACCAAGATAGGCAATGGCCAACTTACTCACACGCCCCTGACAATAGCATCGCTCATCCTGCACACGCGTGTCATCTCCCTGACGTCGTGTACCCGAACAATATCGACGCCCTTGACAATGCCGATGGCGACGGTGGCCGCTGTTCCCTCCAACCGCCGGTCGCCGGGCGGAACGAATGCCACTTCACTCGACCTTTGTTCAGGAGCTAAGTCAAGCACCCAACCTATGAATGATTTACGTGAGCTACCCAGAAGGATGGGCCTCCCCAGGGCCTTAAGCTCCTCCAGGCGTCGTAGAATCTCCAGGTTCTGCTCCTGTGTCTTGCCGAAGCCTATGCCGGGGTCGATTATGATATCCTCACGGGGCATGCCGGCACTTAGCGCCTGTTCAATGGCTCTTTCCAGGTCCGAAATGACCGCAGAGACAATATCGTGGCAATGGGAGCCACGCTGATTGCTCATCAAGACAACCGGTACCCCGTTCTCAGATGCTAAGTCGGCCAACCTCGGTTCCTTCTTCAGTCCCCAGATGTCGTTTATCATGCTCGCTCCGGCCTTCAAAGCTTGACGGGCTACTTCCAGCTTGTAGGTATCCACGCTTAGCGGCACCGATACATCATGGACCAGCTGTTCTACAACAGGAACTACCCGCCGCAATTCTTCCTCGATTGACACGGGGGTCGAGGCAGGACGAGTGGATTCACCACCGATGTCGATTATGTCTGCCCCCTCATCGACTAACCGCCTTGCCCTGGTTACGGCTCCTTCAATATCCATCAGTCCATCGCCGGAGAAGGAGTCCGGGGAAACATTCACCACACCCATGACATAGGTGCGCTCGCCCCAGTAGAAGATGCTCCCTCCGCATCGGGTGGAACCTAGCTTGCTTGACTTGTGAGCAGGCATATAACTGATTATAGCAGAGGAAGGTGATCAAGAATGGTGGGGCAAAAGAGTTCTGGTATGCAGATTTGGAATTTTGGATTTGTCCCGACCTTGCCCCGACAGTGTCGGGATGAAATCGGCATTTAACGCTTGGAAATCAGGATTCAGAGCCGGACATTCAGGATTTCATAGTCGTGATAGCCAGGCTGAGGGGTTTATGGGCAATCACGGTCTTGCGCAAGCTCTTATACAAGATGCTACAGTTAATTACTCCTATGGCCGGGGTGTGGTAGGGAGTGCTATCATAGGGATAGGGAAATCAGATCAGACAAACTCAGAGCTGCGTATGCTGGCGTTAGCTGCAGTGCGCCCTCATCGTTCAGCTTCGGGAAGGGAAGACATAATAAACTTAATCGAGAGGAGATATCCATGAATAGCGAACAACCAATAAAGGCGTTTGAAAATGTGCGGGAGCAAATCGGTTTTTGTGGTATCTGGTGTGGTAGCTGTATAGTTGGCAACGGAGCCTTGCGGGAACTCACCGGAAGATACAGAGAACTCATAACTGTGTACGATTTAGAAGAGTGGGGACCTAAGGATTTTAGTTACAAGGAGTTACTAAAGGGACTGGAGTCAATACAAAACATACCGCTGTGTTCAGGATGTCTAAAAGGCGGTGGTAGAGATAGTTGCGAAATGAGATCCTGTGCTGCGAGCAAGAGGATTACTGGTTGTCATAAGTGTCGAGAACTTGTTGTGTGTAAGCATTCCGAACCCTTACGCGAAATGCGCTCGGGTGCCATAAAGGCTGGACTATTCGTTAATACAGTAGATGTTGATCAACAAGAGCTTGTCGAAAATTGGACTGCC
>SOJB01000099.1 GCA_004376695.1 Dehalococcoidia bacterium
CCTGGCCTAACTGATCCAGAGTCAGTCGTCCTACCGCTAGACTAATCCCCAGCAGACCAATATTATAGCTATTTCTGCTGTCTGGAGCAACGAGAGAGAATCCGAAAGCAGCTCCACGTTGCCAGTTGATAAGCTGGAGCGCAGCTAGCGCTTCGTGTATTGTGGTGCCTTGCGAGCTCGCTTGAGTCCGTATTTCTTGCGCTCTTTGACTCTGGCATCCCGAGTAAGTAAGCCTTCTTTGCGCAAAATGGGCTTAAAGAGCTCATTCTCCTTGACGAGAGCGCGAGCAATGCCGTGACGGATGGCTTCAGCCTGGCTACTGAGACCGCCGCCATTCACTTTTGCCGTGACACGAAATCTGCCCACAGTATCGGTGGACAGGAAAGGTTGCTCAATCTTGCAGCGATGTTCGAGGCGAGAGAAAGCCTCTTGATAGGGCTTGTCATTGATTACGATCTCCCCCTTGCCGGAGAAAAGCCTAACCTGGGCTATAGCACATTTGCGCCTACCAGTTCCCCAAACGTAAGTTTCCTCGCTCATATGTTATCACCTTGCCTTCTGTAACATTTCGCTTTCATTGCGTTTATCCTCAGGGCCACGACCTTCCTCCCCTTCCCTTCGTCCAAGGTCAGAATGACAGGGGGTGAAGAGCTCAGCGCCAGGGCGGCAGCAGGAAGTCTGAGCCTGGTGGCGATGCTCGTTTCCAGGATAAACCTTCAGTTTCTTAAACATAGCTCTGCCTAGACTGTTGTGAGGCAACATGCCCTTAACCGCAAGTTCAACGACGCGGACGGGGTTTTGACTAAAAAGCTCCTTAAAGGTCGGGCTCTTCAAGCCACCGGGATATCCAGAGTGTCTATAGTAAATCTTCTGTTCCGCTTTCCTGCCAGTCACCCTCACTTTGGCGGCATTGACTATCACAACATAATCGCCGGTATCCATATGAGGGGCATACATTGGCTTGTGTTTGCCCATGAGTATGTGAGCTGCTCGTGCTGCCATTCTTCCCAAGACTCTATCAGCGGCATCGATCACCCACCACTCCCGCTTGATATCTTTAGCTCTAGGGCTATAAGTCTTCATCTCTAGCTTCCCAAAGGCGCAGGATAATTAACATTCATAAGGTATAAGCCACACGCAGGAGACAGAGGACCGGCCAAACCCAGACTCCTCGCCTGCATTATATCACGAAAACCTTGAATGCTTATCTTACCGCGGCCCAATCTGATCAAAAGACCTACGGTGCTACGTACCTGGTGAGGCAAAAAGGAATTAGCCACGATGCGAAAAACGGTGAAGTCGCCCTTTCTTTCGACTCCCGCTTCATGAACGTTGCGAAACGTGCTCCTGCTATCATCCAGAGCACTGGCAAAGGAGGCAAAATCATGCTCGCCCTGCATAAGCTGGCAGGCCTCGTTCATTGCCTCTATGTCTAGCATCCTGGGTAAGAATAGAGCAAACCTTCGGCTAAACGCCGATCGGGTACTGCTATTCAAAATACGATAGCGGTACTCCCGGCTCAGAGCATCGCGTCGGACGCTGAAATCATCCCTAGCCCTGTAGGCTGCTTTAACTGCGATATCTCCAGGCAAATAATGGTTCAATGCTCTAACTAGCGTCATGGTATCCAATGCAGATTTCGCCCAGAAGCTCGCCACTTGCCCTTTGGCGTGTACGCCGGTATCAGTTCTACTAGCTGCCATAACCCGGCCGCTTTGCCCGCAAAATCGCTTTATGGCTTGCTCAAGCTCATTTTGAATGGTAGGCAAGTCAACTTGCCATTGAAAGCCATGATATTGCGTGCCATCATATTCTATAAGCAAAACGAACTTACTTAACCAGTTCAATTTGAGCCATAGGCGCACTATCACCAGGGCGAGGTCCCAGCTTTAGCAGTCTTGTATAACCTCCGTTACGGTCGGCATAGCTCGGAGCAATCTCCGCAAATAGCTTGTCAACCACTCTCTTATCGGTAACAAAGGACAAGGCCTCCCGCCTAGAGGCAAGGCTCCCGTCCTTACCCAAAGTGATCATCTTCTCCGCCAAACTGCGGACCTCTTTGGCTTTGGCTTCAGTGGTGACGATTCTTTCGTGAGCCAGAAGCGCCGTAACCTGATTTCGGTATAGCGCCCACCTGTGTCCTGTCCACCTATTCAGTTTCCGTCCTGCTAACTTGTGTCTCATTCCTTTTTCTTCTTAAGAGCAGGAGAGTCTGGTTCTGCCAGCAGTTCTGCCAGCAGCTCTTCCACTTCTGCTCGAGACTTCTCCCCCAGACCGGGCAAAGGCGGCAAGCCATCCCTGCTTTTCTCTATCAATTGTCCCAAAGTGAGAATGCCCGCCCTCTTCAGACTATTATAGGAACGAGTCGATAGATTCAGTTCTTCCAGAGGAGTATCATATTGCTCGGGCGAAACGCCCAGATCTTGTGCCATGGGAACTTCAAGTTCCCTGAAGGAGGAGAATTGGTTGATCAAGATGGTAGCACTCTGACTGAGCGCCTCCCAGGGGGGAATCGTGGCGTCGGTCCAGATTTCCAGGGTGAGCCTTTCCTGGCTCGCTTCTTGGCCGGGCCTGATGGATTCTACAGAGAAATTGACCTTCCGCACCGGGGTGAAGATGGCGTCTATTGCCAGAGCTCCAGCCGGCAGACCATCGGTCGATTTAGCGGGCACATAGCCTTTTCCTAACTCCACGTTAAGCTCGACGTAAAGCCTAGCCTTAAGGGAGTCAAGAGCAGCCAGATAAAGTTCAGGATTGGCAATGCGGAAGTCAGTCGACGGCTTGATATCGCCGGCACAGACCTTGCCTTCCCCCTCTACCTCCAGGGTCAGCTGTCCGGGTAGATGGGAAAGAGGGTAGAGTCTGAGCTGCCTGATATTCATCAGGAATTCCATAGCATCCTCTTTCACATAAGGAATGGGAGAGAACTCATGCTGAATTCCTTCGATCTTGACCCATGTTACCGCGGCGCCAGGGAGAGAGCTGAGAAGCACACGTCGCAGGGCATTGCCCAAAGTGATACCGAAACCTGGCTCCAGAGGTTCAGCAAGAAAACGACCATGATTACTGGTACCTTCAACGCAACTTACAGCGGGGATAGACAATCCGGACATAGCTCACCTCGAGTAGTATTCAACGACAGCTTTCTCGTTGAATCCAGCTTCAATGTCTTCCTTGGCGGGCAGATTCACTACTCTACCTGTCATGCTTTCTTTGTCCAGGCTTAACCAATTAGGGATGAGTTTTGCCTCAACCTCCTCAGCTACCCTCTTATAGTACTCGGTCTTTGTACTGGCATCTCGCCATTTAATGATGTCGCCCCCTTTCACTAGAAAGGAAGGGATATCTGTTTTCTGTCCATTGACAGTTAGGTGGCCATGCTGGACTATTTGTCGGGCTTGGGCGCGGGAGTCAGCAAAGCCCAGGCGGCAAACCACGTTATCCAATCTTCTTTCCAGCAATATGAGAAGGTTTTCTCCGGTGGTACCTGGTGCCTTCTTCGCCTCCCCAAAAAACCTGCGAAACTGTCGCTCCAGAACACCGTAGCTAAAGCGAACCTTTTGCTTTTCCCGCAGTTGAAGTCCGCGATCGGAAATGACAGTGCGCCCTCGGCGCTGAGAACGACCGCCAGGAGGAACACTTCTCTTCTCTAAAGGACACTTAGGTGTGGCGCACCTCTCACCCTTGAGCATCAACTTGTCTCCAAAGCGCCGACATAGGCGACAGACCGGACCTGTGTAACGCGCCATTTTATACTCGTCTCCTCCCTCGCGCTCGGCAGCCATTATGGGGAATGGGTGTCACATCTCTGATGGCAGTGACAAAAATCCCGGAAGCCTGCAAGGCACGAATCGCTGCTTCGCGCCCGCTACCCGGGCCTTTAACGTACACCTCAACTCGGCGCATGCCATCACCCATTGCCCGGTGTGCGGCGTCTCTGGCAGCTAACTGGGCAGCGTAAGCGGTGCCTTTCCTGGAACCCTTGAATCCGGCACTGCCGCAGCTCCCCCAGGCGATAACGTTGCCCTGCATGTCAGTAATGGTAATGCTTGTGTTATTGAAACTGGACTGGATATAAGCCTTGCCTTCACTAACCTTTCTATGGGCCTTGCGAATCTTCTTCTTTGGCATTTGATGAAAACGCGCTCCTTACTTCTTAGCTATGCCACGTCGCTGCCCTCGACCGGCCACTGTCTTCCTGGGCCCTCTTTTTGTCCGGGCGTTTGTACGTGTTCTCTGCCCGTGAACTGGCAACCTGATACGGTGTCTTGTGCCCCGATAGCAACCAATCTCGATCAGACGCTTTATGTCAGATTGAACATCTCTCCTGAGATCGCCCTCCACCCTATGCTCTTTGTCAATGACATCTCGGATTCGGGCAACTTGTTCTTCACCGAGGTCCTTAACTCTGATGCCAGGATCGGTGCCGGTGGCAGCCAGAATGCGCTGACTTGATGTGACACCGATGCCGTAGATGCGCTGAAGGGCTACCCTAACGGGCTTATCCTTAGGAAGGTCTACACCAGCAATGCGTGCCATTATCTATCCTTCAATCCTCAATGCCTGAGCCGTAATCTCCGAATGCGAAACGGTTCCGGTCATACAGCGGCAGTCAGGATTCCGATTCTTACGCTTAGGGTCACTCATTCTATCCCTGCCTCTGTTTGTGTTTTGGGTTTTCACAAATAACCCTAACCACACCTTCTCGCCTGACAACTTTGCATTTCCTGCACATGGGTTTAACCGAAGCTCTTACTTTCATCTTCCGTTACGATAGAGACAAACCCTGTTATGATAAACTTTATTACTCAGCCTGTCAAACTACTTGAGTCGATAAGTGACCCTGCCCCGGCTCAAATCATAGGGGGAGAGTTCTACGAGAACTCTGTCTCCGGGCAAAATCTTGATATAGTGCTTTCTCATCTTGCCGGAAATATGGGCCAATACTTGATGCCCATTTGCCAATTCGACGCGAAACATGGTGTTAGGCAAAACAGTGGTCACTTTGCCTTCGACTTCTATCCTTTCCTTCTTAGCCATCTTCTTGCTTATACTCAGACAAGTATCTCAGCTTCATTGTCGGTTATGGCAACCGTGTGTTCGAAATGCGCCGAAAGACTACCGTCGGCTGTCAGTACTGTCCAGTGGTTGGGTGCCAGTTTCGTGTGCCAGTCTCCGGCATTGACCATGGGCTCTATAGCAAGAGTCATGCCTCTGCGGAGTAAGGGACCCTTTCCCACCACGAAATTGGGTATCTGGGGCTCTTCATGAAGATCCCGACCAACTCCGTGCCCTGTGTATTCTCTAACCACAGAGAATCCTCTCGATTCAACGAAATGCTGGATCGCAGATGCGATATCATCTACCGATGCCCCGCTTATAGCTCGAGCGATGCCTGACTTCAGACTGCCTTCAGTAACAGAGATGAGCTCCTCGGCCTTATTGCTTATCCGTCCCAGGCCCATAGTTATGGCCGCATCGGTATGAAGGCCATTAAGCCTTGCTCCGACATCGAGCGAGACGATATCTCCTTCCTCCAGTATTCGCTGATCGGGGATACCGTGAACTACCTCATCATTTACAGAAACACATAAACTAGCAGGGAAGCCATGATAATCCTTGAAAGAAGGTACGACACCCCGCTTCGCGGATTCGTCCGCCATGATTACATCTAACCGGCTAGTGCTAATCCCGGGCCTCATTTCCGTCCTTAGTTTGTCTAGAATAGCGGCGAGGATCTTGCCACACTTCCGCATGATAACTACTTCCTCATCAGACTTTATGATGATCATCTATTCTATCCCTGCTTACCTCTGATGTCATTCCGGTGAAGCACCTCGGCTTCGCTCAGGACGGCAGGGACGCCTTGAGCGCAGAGATTATTGCGCCAGCTACCCCCTGTATTCCCAGGTTCCCGTTGACCCTAATCAACTTGCTCTGCTTCTTATAGTGATCAAGGATGGGAACAGTTTGAGCGAAGAAGACACTCAGTCGCTCCCTTACTGTTTCCTGTCTGTCATCAGAGCGTTGATATAATTCACCGCCGCATTTATTGCATCTGCCCGGCGTCTCAGGTGGCGAACTTGTCGCGTGATACGGCGTCTGACAGGTCCGGCAAAGCCATCTGCCACTGAGGCGCTTCACCAGCTCCTCATCGGGAACCTCGATGTATATTGCTTCATCGATACGTTTTCCTTGCTCCTCAAGGGCCCTGTCCAGAACTTCAGCCTGATGCAGGGTCCGTGGAAAGCCGTCCAAAATGCAGCCAGAGGCGCAGTCAGGCCGGCCAAGTCTCTCCGAAATCATCTTTGTGGTCATATCGTCGGGAACTAGCAGTCCCTTATCCATGTAGCTCTTAGCTGCGAGGCCAGACCTCGTACCTTCCTCTGACGCCTGACGAAACAGGTCGCCGGAAGCTATGCGAGGCAAACCTATCTCCCGAGAGAGAATGTCTGCTTGAGTTCCCTTCCCTGCCCCCGGAGCGCCCAGCATGATGATGTACATCATTTCAGGAAACCCTCGTAACGGCGCATGGTTAGCTGAGCCTCCAGCTGCTTCATGGTATCGAGAGCCACACCAACTGCAATAAGCATGGCGGTACTCTGGAGCACTAACACCTCGACGCTGGTGATTCGTGCCACAACGAAGGGCATAATTGCTACCATAGCGAGGAAGAGGGCGCCACCAAAGGTAATGCGTTTTATGACTCTGTTCAGGTAATCGGCGGTTGTCTTGCCGGGCCGAACACCGGGGATGAAGCCGCTTTGCTGCTGCAAGGTTTGAGCCAGGTTCATCTGCTCAAATATGGTCAGCGTGTAGAAGAAAGCGAAGCCAATCACTAGGGCGAAGTAAAATCCCTGGTAGAGCAGTGTATCGGCCTGGAATACTTGAGAGATTCTATTCCAGAAATTCGGATCTTGCTCTGGGCCCATGAGGAAACTAGCGATAGTGGCGGGAAACTGCATTATGGCCAGGGCGAAGATAATGGGTATCATACCGGCGGTATTCACTCGCAGCGGTACGTAAGTTGACCCCGACTGGCGATACATGCGACCGCCGCGATAAGTGCTCCGTGCATACTGCACAGGAATGCGGCGATGGGCCTCAACGAATATGACTATAAGCACCAAGGTGGCCAAGCTGAGTATAATGAAGGCGGTCAGGCCCTCTGGGTCTCGGGCGGCTATGAAGCCGCGGCCAATCATCTCGGGCAGGCCGGCTATGATGCCACCGAAGATTATTATCGATATCCCGTTCCCTATCCCGCGCTCGGTGATCAACTCGCCCAGCCAGACAAGGAACATTGTGCCGGCGACCATTGTTGTCACTACGCTAGCTGTGGTCAACGCATCGAGCTCGACAGTAACACCCTGGACCCGCAGTATAGTAAGTATACCGTAGCCTTGGAGGGCGGCCAAAGGCACGGTCAGCAGGTGGGTGATCCGGTTGATCTTCTGGCGACCAAGCTCCCCTTCCTGAGATATGGCTTGAAGCCTGGGGATTACCGGCACCAGCAATTGCATGATAATGGAAGAGGTGATATAGGGATAGATGCCCGTGGCAATGACACTGAAACTCGACATAGCCCCGCCGCTAAAGAGGTCAATCATGCCGAAGAGGAGATTCTGCCCGAAGAATGCCTGCAATTTGTCCAGATCCACTCCCGGCAAGGGAACGTGAGCCAGGAAGCGAAATACGGCCAACATTGCGAGCGTAAAGAGGATCTTTCGCCTCAGATCAGGCAGTGTCCATATGTCCATCATTGCCTGGACGAGGCGGGGTCGGGTTCCTTTGCGCTGCATTCTAAGCCTGTTCTATCTTCCCTCCGGCAGCAAGGATTTTTTTCTCTGCCGATGAGGAGAATTTGTCGGCCGTAATCACTAGCGGGTGCCGGATCTCGCCCTGGCCGAGGATTTTAGTCGGGCGGTCGAGAGTGCCGATCAATCCTGCCCGGAGCAACTCCTTAGGGGCTACCTCAGTTCCCGGTGGGAAAACGGCTAACTTCCCTACGTTGACAACACTGTATTCGATCTTAAAAATGTTAGTGAATCCTCTCTTTCGAGGGAGCCGTTGTATCAAAGGCAACTGGCCCCCTTCAAAGCCAAGGCGGACGCCGCCGCCAGAGCGGGATTTTTGTCCTTTGCAGCCTCGCCCTGAATAGGTGCCGTGCCCGCTGCCATCTCCTCGCCCTACGCGTTTTCTCTTATGCCTGGCACCTGTAGGGGCCCTCAGTTCATTCTGTTTCATCTGTCTTTTCTTCCTGCGCTTCAGCATTCATCTGAATCGGTTCTTCGCTCTGCCTCAAGTTAGCTAGGGCAAGCATCGTTGCTTTCGCTACGTTGATCTTGCTCGATCCACCCAGTGATTTGCCAAGGATATCTTTTATGCCTGCCAGTTCAAGCAGGGCTCGAGAAGTGCTGTTGACAATCAACCCTGTGCCTGGCGCCGCTGGCTTCAACAAGATCTTGGATGCGCCAAACTTAGCCACGATTTCATGAGGGATAGTGCCGTCCCTGACCGGCACCTTGATCATCTCTTTCCTCGCCGTAGCACCTGCCTTGCGAACTGCCTCAGGAACCGCAGCTGCCTTGGCTGAGCCGAATCCGACATTCCCCTCGCCATCGCCAACTACCACTGAGGCCCTGAACCGAAGGTGCCTACCACCCTTAACCACTTTGGTTACACGGTCGATGCCCAGCAATTTGTCCGCGAGAGTCATGTCTGAGGCGTCGACTCTGACTTTTTTCGCTCTTGCTTTAGTAACTGCTTTCATTAGCTCGCTCTCAAAACTCCAATCCGGCTTTCCTGGCGGCCTCGGCTAAGGCCTTAACTCTGCCGTGATACTTATAGCCGCCACGATCGAAAACCACCTCTTTGATTCCTTTATTCAGCGCTTCCTCCGCAAGCAGGGTTCCCACTATTTCCGCTTTTCTGCTTTTTCCCGTTGTATCGGTCTGGCTTCTCACTTGAGAGTCAAGAGTGCTCATTGAGACCAGAGTCCGGGCCGCAGAATCATCAATGAGCTGGGCGTAGATGTGATTCAAGCTGCGGAAGACACATAATCGAGGCCGCGACGCTGCGCTTACCACCTTTCGCCTCACCCGTCTGTGGCGGATCACTCTGATTGTCTTTGAATCCTTTCTGCTCATTACGGTCACTACTTCTTGGCTCTCTTGCCCGCCTTGCCGGGCTTAAGATGCAGCTCCTCTTCAGAGTACTTGATGCCCTTTCCTTTGTAAGGATCGGCAGGGCGTATCGCTCGAATTCTAGCCGCTACTTCCCCGACTGCTTCTTTGTCAACACCGGCGACGCGAATCCGATTTGCCCCTTCAATGCTTATGTTAATGCCAGAAGGAGGCGAAAACTCTACGGTATTGGCGTATCCTACCTGAAGCAGAAGCTTATCGCCACTCTTCTGTGCCCTGTAGCCTACGCCATTCACTTCCAGGGTCTTCTCAAAACCCTCGCTCACCCCTCTGACCATATTCGCCAGGAGGCTACGAGTCAACCCATGTAAAGAACGATGAGTCTTGCTGTTGCTTGGTCGAGTTACAATCAGGCAGTCGTTCCTTAAAGCGACAGAAATGTCGGGATGAAACCGACGATGGAGTTCTCCCTTACTACCTTTGACCGCAACTTCGCTCCCGTTAATCCTCACCTCGGTACCTTGAGGCACAGCAATGGGAAGCAAGCCAATACGAGACATAATCTATAGCTCCTCAGTCAACTCACCACACATAACACAGAATCTCACCGCCGAGGTGTTGCCGCCACGCCTCCTGGCCGGTCATGATGCCTTTGGGTGTAGATAGAATCGCGGTGCCTAAGCCACCGTAGACGCGAGGAATCCTGCGCCTTTCCACATACACCCTCAGTCCCGGCTTACTCACCCTTTCCAAACCCAGGATTGCAGGCTCGCTATCCGTGTATTTGAGGTGGATCTTTATCATCGACTCCGGTTTTCCTTTCAGTACTTCATAACGGTCGATAAAACCCTCTTCCCTAAGTATTCCTGCGATAGAGAGCTTCATCTGAGAAGAAGGTACAAGCACACCGTCATGACCTGCCATGAGGGCATTCCGTATCCGAGTCAACATGTCAGCAATTGGATCGGTAACTGTCATTTATCTCACCAACTTGACTTTCTTACCCCGGGAATTACGCCCGTTACAGCGAGTTCCCGAAAGCAGATGCGGCACATGCCGAATCTACGCATATAGGCGCGCGGTCTACCGCATAACTGGCAACGATTACGTTGCTGTACCTTATACTTCGGTGGTCGTCTTGATTTGACAATCTTGGATAACTTCGCCATATCAAGTTCTCCTGAAGGGCATACCCATTAGTTCCAACATGGTCATCGCTTCATTATCGTTCTTGGCCGTAGTAACAATGGTTACCTCGAGTCCGCGAATCTTATCTACTTTGTCGTAGTCGATCTCAGTGAAGGCAGCCTGTTCCTTGATACCCAGGCTGTAATTTCCTCGACCATCGAAAGAATCCCGTGACGCTCCGCGGAAATCCCGAAACCTGGGCAGAACGACACCAACGAGTTTGTCAAAGAAATCGTACATCCGTTTACCTCGCAATGTAACCATCATCCCGATAGGCATGCCAGCCCTCAGTTTAAAAGAGGCGATGGGCTTTTTCGCCTTTGTCGTTACCGGATGTTGACCCGAGATTGCAGCCAAATCCCTCTCGGCTGCTTCAAGAGCCTTGGGATCCTGTATGGCTTCGCCCAGACCAATGCTAAGCACGATTTTGCTCAACTTAGGCAGTTGCATTATGTTGTCATAGCCCAGTCTAGCTTTGAGCTGGGGAGCCACGTCGGTCGAGTATTTCTCTTGCAGACGAGATCTCATAATCAAACCTCTTAGTCAATCACTTCCTGACATGAATTGCAAATCCGCACCCTTTTGCCATCGGCCAGAAAACGGTAACCGACTCGAGTACGTTTGCTGCATTTGTTGCATAACAGCATTACGTTGGACAGGTGGATTGGAGCTTCAAGCTCGATTATACCCGCCTGGCGGGCAGCTCTGCGGGCTCGAGAATGTCGCTTAATCATATTGAGCCCTTCCACTGTCACCTTGTCGTCCCTGGGGAAGGCACGGCGCACCTTTCCGCTCTTTCCCCTGTCCTTGCCGGCGATTATGATCACAGTATCGTTCTTCCTGATTTTCATCTTAAAGGACCTCCGGGGCCAGGGATATTATCTTGGTGAAGTTCTTGTCTCTAAGTTCTCGGGCCACAGGACCAAAGATGCGACTGCCTTTGGGGTTATTCTTGTCGCCAAGAACGACCGCGGCATTCTCATCGAATCTGATGTAGGAACCATCACGACGGCGATAGGGCTTAGCCACACGTACAACCACAGCCCGCACTACCTCACCCTCCTTTACCATTCCATGGGGCATGGCCCGCTTCACCGTAGCCACAATAATGTCGCCTATGCGGGCATATTTCCTTGTGCCAACAAGCACATTAATGCACATAACCTGCTTGGCCCCGGTGTTATCGGCTATCCTGAGCCTGGTTTGAGTCTGAATCATTCCTTCTGCTCTGGCCCGGTTTCAACCATTTCCTTCTTAGGCACTATCTCTGTTACTCGCCATCTCTTATCCCTGGACAAGGGACGAGTTTCGACAATCTTAACTTTATCTCCGATCTTGCAGGCATTCTTGGCGTCATGGGCCTTATACTTCTCAGTAACTCTGATGGCCTTCTTGTAGAGCGGGTGAACTTTCCTGGTTTCTACAGCCACCAGCACGGTCTTGTCCATCTTGTCACTGACTACTAGACCTTCTCTAGCCTTTCTCTTTCCGGGATACCTCATCTTATTATGTCAAGCTCTCTTTCTCTTAGAATAGTCTCTATTCTGGCAATCCCTCTCTTCACTCTGGGAAGCTCCCGATGATTCTCTAACTGCCTGGTGGCCAGGCGAAAACGGAGGTTAAAGAGCTCCTCATGAGCTTCCTCGAGCTTCGTTACTAGCTCTTCGTTGGTCAGGGCGCGAACCTCGCTAGCCTTCAACCTTCTGCCTTTCCCTCGTGACAAAACCGGTGGCTATAGGAAGCTTGTAGGAGGCGGAATGAGCCGCCTCTGAAGCCACGTCCTCTTTTACACCAGCCAGTTCAAACAAGATCCTGCCGCGCTTAACTACGGCCACCCAGTGATCCGGAGCGCCTTTCCCGCTGCCCATCCTCGTTTCGGCAGGCTTCTTGGTCACTGCTTTGTCCGGGAAGACTCTTATCCACAGTTTACCACCGCGATGCAGATGGCGCACAAGCACGCGGCGGGCTGCCTCAATCTGTCGCGCTGTTACCCAAGCGGACTCCTCAGCCCTCAGTCCAAAGTCACCAAAGGCAATCGTATCCCCACTCTGCGCACCGCCTTTCAGCCTTCCTCTATGCACTTTGCGATACTTCACTCGTTTCGGCTGTAGCACTTGTCTCCTTCACTTCAGGCACAATATCTCCCTTATAGATCCACACCTTGACTCCGATAAGTCCCATCAACGTATGGGCCTCAGCAAGACCGTAATCGATATTGGCGCGCAGCTTATGCAGCGGCATCTGACCTTGACGGACGGTCTCAACTCTGGCGATTTCGAGTCCGCCAAGTCTTCCTTTGCACATTATCTTTATTCCCTTAGCACCGACTTGCATAGTTCGGAAAGCTGCTTGCCTCATCGCCCGCCGGAACGGAATTCTGTCTTCAAGACGGCCGGCTATGCTGCGAGCCACCAGAAGAGCTTCGAGCTCGGGGTGCTCGACCTCCCTGATGGTCAATCTAATCTTATCTCCACTGGCGCTCTCCAGATCCGACTTCAGTGCCTCCACATTCTGCCCTCCCCTACCAATCAAGATGCCGGGGCGAGCCGAGTAAAGAGTCAAATATACCTCGTCTCCCGAGCGTTCGATATCTACCCTCGCAACCGCTCCTCCAACACACTTATGTTCCACGACCCTGCGTAGCGTCAAATCATCTAACAGAAACTGCACATAATTCTTCCCGGCATACCACTTAGCTCGCCAATCTTGGTTGACACCCAGCCTGAAACCGTAAGGATGAACTTTATGTCCCAAAACTACTCCTCCCTTTCAGCAACGAAAACTGTAATTCTACTAGATCGCTTCAAGATAGGGCTTGCTCTCCCCCTTGACTGAGGGCGGAATCTCTTGAGGGTGTGCCCTTGATCAGCGAATATATCAGTGATTCTAAGCTCGGCGGGCGACATTTGGAAGCTATTCTCAGCATTCGCTGCTGCCGATCTGACCACTTTTGCTACGGCCTTGGCTGTCGGGGTAGGCAGAAAGCTCAGGATCCTCAGTGCCTCGTCAACTTTCTTGCCTCTGACCATGTTTATCGTCAGACGAACCTTCTGAGGCGAAATGCCCACGTCCTCAGCCATAGCTCTTACCTTCATTGTTCTCTATGTCTTCCTTGCCTGTACGGGCGCTCTAGCTTTGGCGGTGTGACCTCTGTATGTCCTGGTAGCAGCAAATTCTGCCAGTTTGTGCCCCACCATATTCTCAGTGATGAAAACGGGTACATGCCTCCTGCCGTTATGCACTGCAATAGTATGACCTATCATCTGCGGAAAAATGGTAGAGCAGCGAGACCATGTCTTTATCACTGTCTTCTCGCCCGAATCATTGAGCGTTTCTATCTTCTTGAGCAATTTAGCATCGCAAAAGGGCCCTTTCTTAAGCGACCGTGACATCCTGCTTCCTCCCTTTAAGTATCATTTTGTCGGACGTCCTGCGCCGACGCGTCTTAGGTCCCAAAGCTGGCTTTCCCCACGGAGTTTTCGGAGGCATCCCTCTCGGGGCTCTGCCCTCCCCACCCCCATGCGGATGGTCGCGGGGAGTCATAGCGGCGCCTCTGACGGAAGGTCGTTTACCTAACCATCTCTTGCTCCCGGCTTTGCCTAACTTGATATTCCCGTGATCAACATTGCCTATCTGACCAATAGTAGCCCAGCACCTGTGGTGAAATTTGCGCAGTTCGCCAGAGGGCAGTTTGAGCACGACATATTTACCCTCCTTGCTCACGATTCGCGCAGAGCTTCCTGCGCTGTGAACTAGCTTCCCTCCCTTGCCGGGCTCAAACTCCACATTATGTACCAACGCCCCCACAGGAATGGAAGCCAACGGCAGGGCGTTGCCGAGTCTTACGTCCACATCCTCGCCTGCCTGTATAGTATCACTCAACTTAATGCCCAAAGGAGCCAGTATGTAGCGCTTTTCCCCATCAGCATAATGAATGAGGGCGATACGAGCCGACCGGTTAGGGTCGTATTCAATGGAAGCTACCTTTCCGGGGACCGCGATTTTGTCCCTCTTGAAGTCCAGGAGGCGAAGCTTGCGCTTGCTTCCGCCACCTCTGTGACGCACTGTCAAAACGCCTCGGCTATTACGTCCTCCCTTCTTCTTTAGTGGCCTCAGCAAGGACTTCTCAGGACGAACCTTGGTTAGCTCTTCAAAAGTAGCGCCAGACATAAATCTTCTGCCTGGAGAAGTCGGAGCATATGTCTTCAATCCCACGAATCGCTCCCTATTTATGCGTCCTTTGCCAGCGCGTTTTCTTCAGCAGCTTTTTGTGCTGGTGCTTGGACATCTTCTTTTTTCTCCACTTAGTGACTGAACCCATTAGACGCCCTCAAAGAAAGTAATTTTGTCTCCCGGCGCCAGGCTGACTATTGCCTTCTTCCAGCAGGAGCCAGTTACCTCTCTCCTGCCTACCCTTCTTGTCTTTCCGGGCACCGTTATCACGTTGACCTTGTTCACCCTTACCTTGAAAGCTCGCTCCACTGCCTCTTTGATCTGACACTTGCTCGCTCTCCTCGCTACCTCGAAGGCGTATTTATCTCCCTGCTTGAGCAAGGTAGCCTTCTCTGTAATCAAAGGACGCCGCAGGACTTCGTAAAGATGCAATTCATTCACCCCAAATCTGCTCAATGTTGCGTATCGCCGGTACAGTGGCTATCAGCATTTTGTAGGAAAGCAGGTCCAGCACATTGATAAGAGCGGAAGGCAGGACCTTGACCTCATGCAAGTTAGCCGCTGATTTAACGACCCCGGGTGTCGACTGAGCAGTAAGAATCAATGTAGAAGAATCGCTCCCGAGCGAAGACAGAACCCTCATCATGTCTCTTGTCCTTGGTTCATCGAAATCGAGTTCCTGCACCAGTCTCATATTCCCCTCTCTGACCTTGGCAGAGAGGAGGCATTTCAACGCCAATCTTCTCATCTTCTTGGGCATCGATTGGCGATACGTGCGTGGCCTAGGGCCGAAAACAACTCCACCTCCCCTTAGCAGGGGCGATTTTACGTCTCCCCTTCGCGCCCTACCAGTATGCTTTTGGGCATAGAGTTTCCTTGTGCTCCCTGTGACTTCGCTCCTCGCCTTGGTAGATGCGGTGCCCTGGCGTCTATTGGCCAATTGCCTGGCCATTGCCTGGTGAACTACTGCCTCATTGAAGGGAAGACCAAAAACGCCCTGGCTCAGGTGTATTTGGTCGACAACCTCACCATTCAGACTATAAACTGGCACTTCCACTTCCTGTTACCTTACCTTCTCAATTATCAATAGGCCGCCGTTGGCTCCAGGTACTGCACCCTTCACCAGAAGCAGATTACGCTCCGGTTCGGTTCGAACCACCTCGACATTACGGGCTTTGACTCTCCTATTCCCCATATGTCCTGCCATGAGTTTTCCTTTCAACACCCGACCCGGAGACGTGGTGGCGCCAATCGAACCAGGGGCGCGATGCCGGTCCGTCTGGCCGTGGGTCTTTGGTCCACCGGAAAAACCGTGTCGCTTCACCACGCCGGCAAAGCCCTTGCCTTTAGAAAAGCCTGTTATGCTCACAGAGTCGCCGGCTTTCAGGAAGCCAATATCCACCTTGTCACTGCGCTTGACTGTGCTAATATCATCGGTTCTCAGTTCGCGAAGATGGCAGACCGTTTCTATCCCTCGAAGATGCCCTTTCTGCGGGGAGTTCAGGCGAGACTGTTTCACCCCACCTGCCATAAGGCCTAACTGGATAGCATTGTAGCCATCCTTGGCCTGGCTCTTCACCTGAGTTACCACCGAAGGCCCAGCCTGGATGACGGTCACTGCTATCGCCTCTCCGTTTTCCTGAAAGAGCTGCGTCATGCCTATTTTCTTACCAATAATGCCTGGAAACATAGTCCTAACTATAACCTAATGTCAATCTCGACTCCGGATGCCAGATTAAGCTGACTCAGGGCATCTATAGTCTTGGAACTCGGCTGCAGAATATCAATCAACCTCTTATGAGTCCTGATCTCGAACTGCTCCCTGGAATCTTTGTCGATGTTGGGCGAACGAATAACGCAAAACTTCTCGATATCTGTGGGCAAAGGTACGGGGCCAACTGCTATAGCCCCGGTACGTTCAACCGTTTCCACTATTTGTCTTACGGCTTGATCAGCCAACCTGTGATCGAAGCTCTTTATTTTGATACGAACTTTCTGCTCAGTCATCTGCTTCTTCCCGCTTTGGCAGCGATTTGCTCAGCCAAGCCTTGAGGCAATTCCTCGTGGTGATGAAACTGCATGGTATGACTTGCTCTCCCTTGGCTGAGCGACCTCAAATCGCCGGCGAAACCGAATGTCTCCGCCAGAGGAACAAGGCAACGGATGGTGGAAGACTCATCGCGATTCTCAATGCCTTCTATATGAGCTCTTCGAGAGTGCAAATCTCCGATGATGTCTCCCAGGAACTGATCCGGAGTTGTTATTTCCACTTCCATAATTGGCTCGAGGATAATAGGCTTAGCTTTGTTTATCCCATCCCGCATAGCCATGAAAGCTGCCATCCTGAAAGCCACGTCCGAAGAATCGACCTCGTGAAAACTGCCGTCATACAAAGCTACCTTCACATCCACTACGGGATAACCAGATAATCCCCCGCTCTGCAAGACTGCTTTAACACCGGCTTCTACTGATGGAATGAATTCCTTGGGTATAGCTCCGCTTCGAATCTGGTCGCGAAACTCAAATCCACTGCCACGCTCGCCGGGCTCGATTCTAAGCCAAACATGCCCGAATTGCCCTCTGCCGCCGGATTGACGCACAAATCTTCCTTCCGACTCTACAGGAACGGTGATTGTTCCCTTGTAGGCAACCTGAGGCTTGCCAGCGTTGACCCTTACGCCATATTCGCGAAATACGCGCTCCATCAATACCTCGAGATGGAGTTCGCCCATACCCGAGATCAGGGTTTGGCCTGTCTCCTGGTCATGATAAATCCTGAAGGTAGGATCCTCGATAGCGAGTTTCGCCAGGGTATCGTCCAACTTGTCCTGGTCAGCCCTACTCTTGGGCTCAACAGCCATGGAAAGTACAGGCTCAGCAAACCGTATAGCCTCAAAAAGCACCGGTCGCGTGGGCTCACAAAGGGTGTCACCTGTTGAGGTCATCTTGAGCCCCAGCGTAGCCACAATGGTCCCGGCTTCCGCATGATCGACTTCCTCGCGGTGATCGGCATGCATGACATACAGTTTCCCCAACCTCTCCTTCTTATCTATGCTGGAGTTCAGGACTTGCACCCCAGCTCTTGCTCTTCCTGAGTATACGCGCATGTAGACCAATCTGCCCATAAAAGGGTCGGAGACAGTTTTGAACGCCAATGCCGAAAAAGGCTCATCATCACTCGTCAGACGAAGGATTTCCTCTCCAGTTCTGGGGTTAGTAGCCAGAACGGGAGGGATGTCCAGCGGCGAAGGGAGATACTCAACAATAGCATCGAGCAATGACTGGATGCCTTTATCTCTCAAGGCGCTGCCACAAAGGACAGGTACTATGCGGTTAGAGATGGTCAACCTTCTTATGGCTGCCTTGATCTCAGAGGCAGCGATGTCTTGCCCGTCCAGATAGGGCAGCATGATCTGTTCATCGAGCTCAGCCAGGCTCTCTATCAGTGCTTGACGGTGCTTGGCCTGCAAAGCCTCAATGCCTTCCGTGATCGAATCTGAATTGGAATCGACAGCAAAAGGAATGACCTTGTTCTCCACAAGGTCGATAATGCCACGGAAGAGTTTTTCACTGCCTACGGGGAGTTGTATGGGTAGCGCCTTGCTGCGCAGCCTTTCGTTAATCATGGACACTGTGTGATTGAAATCAGCGCCCAGCCTGTCCATCTTGTTGATAAAACAGATCCTTGCCACGCCGTATTTATTGGCCTGCCGCCAGACAGCCTCTGACTGAGCTTCTACTCCAGCCACACCGTCGAAAATCACAACACCACCATCCAATACGCGGAGGCTACGCTCTACCTCGGCGGTGAAATCTACGTGCCCGGGTGTATCGATGATGTTTATGCAGTGTTCGCGCCAGTGACATGTAGTAGCTGCTGAAGAGATGGTAATACCTCGTTCTCTTTCCTGCTCCATCCAGTCCATCACTGCAGTGCCTGCATCCACGCTTCCAATCTTGTAAGTGCGCCCGGCATGGTGAAGGATCATCTCAGTAGCTGTGGTTTTGCCAGCATCTATGTGAGCAATGATTCCTATATTCCGTATTTTTTCCAAGGGGGAAGTCCGCGACACGAGTTTGTCCTTTACCTCAAGTACTGCCTTCAACACTGCTTTTCACCAGCGATAGTGAGCAAAGGCTTTGTTCGCCTCTGCCATCTTGTGAATATCATCACGTTTCTTGATTGTGACCCCACGACCCTGGATCGCGTCAATTAGCTCTGAGGCCAACTTGTCTTCCATTGATTTGCCACTGCGAGCTCGCGCTGAAGCTATGAGCCATCTCATGGCAAGAGCACGCCCCCGATCTTCCTGGATCTCCGAGGGCACCTGATAGGTGGCCCCGCCGACACGGCGCGACTTGACCATGACAAGCGGCGCCGCATTTCGTATCGCTCGCTCTAAGGCTTCCTCGGGATTGCTATTCACCTGCTCGGCAGCGAACTGCAGGGCACTGTAGACAATGCGCTCGGCTGTGTTCTTCTGTCCTCGAATCATAAGCCTGTTGATAAACTTGGCCACGGTGACGCTGTTGTATTTAGCATCGGGTGGCGGTATTCTCTTCACTACTCTTCTAGCGTCTCTTGGCATTTGACATCCCTGCTATTTCGGGGCCTTGGCCCCATACCTGCTGCGACCTTGTTTGCGATTGGCTACTCCTTCAGTGTCCAGAGTGCCACGGATAATGTGATAGCGGATACCGGGCACATCCTTGACCCTGCCGCCACGAAGCAAGACTACCGAGTGCTCCTGCAGATTATGTCCTTCACCGGGAATATAGGCAGTCACTTCCATGCCGTTGGTCAGCCGGACACGGGCAACTTTACGCAGAGCCGAGTTAGGTTTCTTGGGTGTAACCGTCTTGACCAGGATACATACTCCTCTTTTTTGAGGCGCCCCTCGACCCCAGGTAACTCTTGCTTTCATCGTATTTCGGACGTAGTGCAATGCTGGGACATCGCTCTTCTTTCCCAGCTTCCGTCTGCCTTTCCGAACAAGTTGATTCACTGTTGGCATTCTTAATTCTCCCCTATTTCGGGCAAGTGAAAAGCCGTCTGGTTATATGCCGGTCTACTCCAAGAAAAACCTGCTCGGCTTTAGCCAGCCGGCTTCTGCAGTTCTCTAAGCCCTTACGTTCTAGTAGACACCAATCTCCCAATTTAACACAAGATAATCGGCATGTCAACTAGAGGTCTCAATTGTCAAGACTCATTAGAAATGTTCTCTGGTGCTTTCATACCGGTAATGCCTGGCTAGTGCGTTGAGATTGGAGGCTGTATCTTCTCCAGGGATGGTCCGGAGGAGGGACGTATTT
>SOJB01000086.1 GCA_004376695.1 Dehalococcoidia bacterium
GCTGCTACTGCTGCCACCGGAGCAGCGCTAATCCCGAATTCATGCTCCAGGCTTTTGACCAGGTCAGCCAGATCCAGCACTTGCATATTCTTGATGGCAGTGAGAATCTCATCCTTGGTCAAACCTTTCGCCTCTTTCTTTGTCTTCGCAGCCTCCTTCACCTCCGTCTCCTTCACTTCTTTCCTTGTCTTCGCGGCCTCCTTCACCTCCGCTTCCTTGACGTCCTTCTTTGCCTTTGCAGCCTTCTTGACCGCCCCTTCCTTGACGCCCCTCTCTGATTCCTCTGATGGCATGATTCCCTCCTTCGTTATTGCTTGGTCGTTTGAGCCCTGCTCTGCAACACGTATAATAGCCCCCGCAGGGGAGAGCTAAGCACATTATGTAAAGTCGCCATAGGGGCCTGTAATTGCCCGATCAGTCTGGAGATAAGAACTTCCCTGGATGGCAAATTGGCCAAGCTTACCACTTCCTCGGGAAGCAGAACTCGGTCTCCTAACAGCCCACCTCTGATCTGGAGAGGCGATGCGGCTGATTTGATGTACTGGTTAAGAACTCTAGCTGTGCTAACTACATCATCATAGCCGAAAGCCAACGCAACGGGACCCTCGATAATGGCCATGAGTTGTGGCTTACCTGCCTTGTCGGCGGCGCGATACACCAGAGTATTCTTCACTACATGATACTCGACATTGGCTTTTGCCAGAGTAGCACGCAACTCAGTCATCTGTTTGGCAAGCATACCCTGGTAACTGGTAGCGATGATAATAGCGCTTCGCGACAAATCATCGGCTAGATTGCTTACTACTTGCATCTTCTTTTCTCTTAACATATTCAGCCTCTCTCTAATTCCTTCCTATGACGGGAGAGTGAGTCTACAACGAAAAATCCCTGTGCCAGCTGACACAGGGTTAGCCTCTAAGCCTGGGCAGGCAGCTCTTTTAAACGCTCACGGTACCTGCTGTCACTGGCGCCGATTCATTATAACACAAGGAATCGATTAGTGAAAACAAACGATTGGCTCCTCATTCATTTCCCTTATGTCAGGTAGAAGTGCTAGAATTGGATTAGCCGGGAGAACTGAGAATGGGTGATATTGTAGATCAAGTCACGGCGCTTGTCAGATGTAAGGAATGTCCCTGGTATAAGAACTGCCTGACTCCGGTCCAGGTTAATACTGAAGACATCACACAGTTCAGGACGGTGATGCAGGGGACAAACCTCCCTGAACAGGCCAAAGGCGAACTGGATCAGCTGATGGAGAATATTACTTCTATGAGCCAGGAGATGATTCTTCAGAGTTGCCCTGTATTCACTCAGCGGCTCAAAGAGGATGCCAAGCTTGCCCGGCGAGTCAAGGAGATGATGCGAAATTGGGTGCAAGAGGGTGAGTCTAACGAGTTGCAGCGGTGAGGGATTTGCTTGGCGCCTTTCCACTCAAGCCTGTGCTGGTATGAGGTACATTGAGGTTTCGGGGGATTTCTCCTATGGAGGGAGACAACCATGTCAGAGCCATTGGGCCGAATAGAGAAGCCTGAAGCTGAGGGCTTTAGACGGGGAAAGAAGCTCTACCTTGTACCGCTTATGTATTTGAGCGAGGAAGCACCTGAGGAGTACAAAGAAAAACATAGTCGCTATTGGCGGCAAGTGGCAGAACAGCTACACAATCTAGCGTCGAAGGTCGGGAATGTAAGCCGGGTTTATCATGAATCAGTCGTTCAGGCCGGCGAGGAAGGCTTGAAAGCTGCGGAAAGGCTGAATCCAGCCAGCTATCAGATTGCCAAGAGCCAGTGTGATCATGGTGCTATCTTTGAGCCGCTTGAAGAAAAGGAATCACTCGAAGAGGTTATGGACTGGCAGAGATGCCTAATGCTGGGCTTCATGAGTGAGAAGGTGGAACGGAAGGTCTTCGAGCTCTATCTTGAGGCGGGAAAGAGGAGAAATGAAGCTGTGGCTAAGAAGATAGGTGAGACACTCAAAGACGATGAGGCCGGGCTTCTCTTCATCAGAGAGGGACACTCGGTGCAATTCCCGGCTGAGATAGAGGTGTTCAGCGTTTTCCCGCCGGCTCTGGATGAGATACACCGCTGGCACCGTGACCAGGCCAGGCTGGGGATGGAGAAGCCGGCAGAGAAGAGCCAGGAGAAGACCGAAGAAGAGGCTGAGGAGGTCAAGAAAAAGACCAGGAGAAGGACGAAAGGAAAGCCTGAAAGGTAGCCCATTTCTACGTGGGTGTGTTATGAAGGCAAGAAAACCTGCTGTTTCCGGTATGTTTTATGCCGGAACTGCCAGAGAATTGGAAGAGCAAATCAAGTGGTGCTATAAGCACGAACTCGGACCCGGTGCTGTGCCACGTGTCAATAGCAGAGGACTGAGGGAGATTGTGGCTATCGTTGTGCCTCACGCTGGCTATTACTACTCTGGGCCGGTAGCAGCCCACGCCTACAACGAACTTGCTGATGACGGAGTACCTGATACCGCAGTGATACTTGGACCTAACCACACCGGGTACGGGTACCCTGTTTCCGTCTGGGTAGGAGGCGTCTGGAACACTCCCTTCGGTGAGGTAGAGATAAATGAGGCGCTTGCCCAAAGGCTTCTCGGGGAAGTGATCCAAGCCGACGAGACGGCTCATATGCGTGAGCATAGCATAGAAGTCCAGTTGCCCTGGCTTCAGCACCTGTATGAGAGTGTAAGAATTGTGCCCATAGCTATGCTGGCTCAAGACATAGAAACTGCTCGGGCAGTAGGTAAGGCCATTTCCCGGTCAGACGACAACCTGATCATCATCGCCAGCAGTGATTTTACGCACTATGAGCCGCACAATATAGCTATGGAAAGGGATGGCTCTGTTATAGAGGCCATACTCAATCTTGATGAGGAAGAGCTATATGAGCGTTGTGAACGCCTCAACTGTACAATGTGCGGATATGGTCCGGTGGCTTCAGCTATTGTGGCAGCGAAAGAAATGGAAGCCAAAAGGGCTAGTTTGTTGAAGTATGCCACCAGCGGAGACACGAGCGGCGATTTCTCTCAGGTCGTCGGCTATGGCTCCATCGTGATAAGACGGTAACCTGAACATCACTATTGAGAACTGATTATCTCGCCTTGCACCTCTCCGTCGATTATGAGGATGCCAAAAGAATCTGTGGACGTTCCCGGGTTGAAAAGGAGAACGCCGTCGATGACCTTGTTTTGGGATCGGTGAGAGTGACCATAGACGATGACATCAACCTGATCCCCGTCGAACACTTTCCCTATCCTCTCTTCTATTTCCCCGGGACCGCCTGAGCCGTGAGTTATTCCGATCCTTTTGCCTGCTATTTCAAGTATGTCCTTGACGGGTAGTATAGTCCTTAGCTGCATGGAATCCATATTACCTTGGACTGCCTTCACCTCTCTTAGTTGTTTAAGCTCCCTGAGTGCCTGGACATCTGTGACATCTCCAGCGTGGATTATCAAATCCGCCGTGGAGATTGCATGAATTATCTTCTTGGGGATGTCCTCAAGTCGACTCACATGAGTATCGGCAAGCACAACTATGCGCATAACAGTCCTCCTTGAATCGACTGCACCAATAATACCATCACGGATGAAGGACTGGAAAGCCCTTCTCACCGATGGTCTTGGGAGGTGATTTGTCTCACCAACTGTATGGTTTTGTCCGCTCTTGATAGCGAGAAGGATAGCCCTAGTTGTCTAAGCTCTTCGTAGCCCAGTCCCTCGAACAGCTTTCGTCCGGCTACTCTGGTCATCTCGTCATAGATAGCCGGCCACTCAGGGGTCCGCCTCCGGGCACAGAAGAGAACAAAATCACGAAGCTTGGGGGGTATATCATCCACGATATTGCTATTCTATGCCCGGAATCCTAATTTAACAAGCCTGCTTATGGCTGCTGGAATGACATCCTCTGCCTTATGCTACCTTGGATAATCCCCTGCTCAAGGCTTGAACCTCATCCTTGTCCTTTGCCACACGTGGGCCCGGGGAAAATTCCGGGCGAGTAAACCTGTAAGCCGAGTTCTGTACCCCGACCGCGTCGGGGTGGTGACCATCCATCTAGCCCTGATGTTGCCACCAGGGTCAAGCGACCAACCCGAGGGCCTCGGCCGAGCACCTTAAACTTACCCCAGAGCCTTGAGACTTCGGAGCAGTTGCGCCCACTTATTCGGTCTTGCTCCGGGTGGGGTTTGCCCAGCCAACCAGTCTCCTGGCTGCTGGTGAGCTCTTACCTCACCATTTCACCCTTACCCGCACTGGCTAAGCCAGCCGCTGGCGGTGTGTTTCTGTGGCACTTTCCGTAGGGTCACCCCTCCTGGGTGTTACCCAGCACCCTGCTCGGTGGAGCTCGGACTTTCCTCCCTGGCAAAGCGAATCCAGAGCGATCACCCGGTTTACTCGCCCAAATCCATTTTATAGTCAACCACAACAAAGGTCAAATCCTGACAGTGATTGTCCTGCAGTGCAGATCGGCTCCCTCATCAGTTTCCTACAGCACAGATGAACTCGGCATGAGAACAGGATGATCCACCAGTCCGATGTTAACACTTCGCGGTTGCATCCTAGCCTTCTCTTCGACCGTGGAAACACGCACTAACCAACTCAAAGGGGTCAGCATACTGAACAAGGCAGGGAGTTTCTCCACTTGAGGAACATGAGACTAAACGAAGATAACGTTCTTGTGCGGGTCAACACCACCCGCCAGTCAAGCGCGGTTGTGTAGAGGCATATCGTAGCATATGCCGGATTTGCCCGCAGTGGTCAAGAATGGTATCCTTAGCTGCTACAGAAGACTAGTAAGCGGTTTCCCTCGAAGGGCCGCCTTGCTCGTGAAGTACCGTCAGGTCATAGCCCGTTTAGTCCGATCTGTTGGCAAACCATTAACGCTTCTCCGTCTGCTGTTTCAAGCCGGCGGCAGATAGAGATGTGGCACAGCAACAGCCACGTGGTTCGCGAGTTATGAGTGGGGCAGGCTGTCTCTCCTCTAGCTTTGGGCCTGCCGGGGGCCGGAAATGCATTAACTGAGGGAAGACACCGCCAGCGACGAGAAAAAAGGGGGGAGCAATATGAGAGTTTTGATTGTTGGTGGTTCGGGTAGGATGGGTACTGTAATCGCCTGGGATTTGCTTAGAGATAATGAAGTTGAAGTAGTAGGAATTGTCGATAGACAGAGCAGTATCCTTCAGATGCCGCAGAAAGGGATAAACAGTAACAAGCTCATAGTGCATGTCCTTGACGTCACTGACATGGAGAAGACCAGAAGGTTGATGAGAGAATATGATGTCGGCGTGATCTCGCTGGCTGATAGAAAGGCGAATTACAGGGCTGTTGAGGCCGCGATTGACGCCCGACTGAATACTGTTGACATACTCGAAGATTATCACAGGAAACCAGACCCTTCCGGAGCCGAGGCTCTAGAGGTTCCGGGTCAGATGACACCCGATGAATACGGAGAGTGGCTCCACAAGAGAGCGATGGAGAATGATGTGCTACTCCTGGACGGATTAGGTTTTGCCCCCGGTTTGAGCAATATCACACTTGGTGACGGTATCAGGAGAATGGACAAAGCGGAGTCGGCCATAGCAAGAGTCGGCGGTATTCCTGCAAGAGAAGCCCGCGGGAAATACCCGCTGAACTACATGATTACCTGGGCATTCGACCATGTTCTAAGGGAATACACAGCTCAAGTGGAAGTGATCAAGAACGGCAAGGTTCAGCAAGTACCAGCACTGAGTGACCGTGAAAGCTTCAGATTTACAGAACTTGGCAGGGACGAGGAATTAGAGTGCGCTGTTACCCGTGGCATTCCTTCCTTTATCTTTACAAGGCGACAGCTTAGTGGATTTGCTGAGAAGACTATCAGATGGCCCGGTCATTATGAGGGCATAGACAGACTCAAGGAATGCGGAATGCTTGATCTTACGCCTGTTGAATTCGAAGGAATGAGGATAGCGCCTCGCGATTTCTTGTCATCTGTGATGAGCCCCAAACTTGCGCCGTCAGAAGGTGATACTGACGTATGCATTATGTGGAACACGGTGATTGGGACAGAGAACGGAAAGAAAATGAGAATTGATTACTATATGTGGGAAGAGGCGGACAAGGAGAACGGGATCTCTGCTATGGGGAGAGTTACCGGATTCCCTGCTGCGATTGGTGCGAGGTTCGTAGCGAGAGGAGACATAAGGAAGAAAGGCATCGTTGCTCCCGAGGATGCTATAGAGGGAGAAGTCTACCGGGGATTTCTGGATGAGTTGAGAAAAAGGAACATAACGATACGTGAGGTTCCCGAATCAGGCTAACTGAGGATGCTGCGGACATCTGCAGAGAATGCTGTATGAAGGAGATAAGCCTGTGGTCTTCAATACTCTTCCGGTGTTGTTGCGCACGCTTGAAAGAGGTGGCTGGTGTCATTGATTACTACTTTACTTCGGTCCTACTAGTCACACAACGCCAGAATAGTCTGGAAGCGACTGGGGCATGCCGCTGCTCAGGAGACTCCTGATATGTACAGGCGCGCTGCGTCCGGACCCCACCTGGCAGTAACGGAGACCTTCAACGGACTGCTTGATCGCGAGCATCAAAACGTGGTCGTTGGCAGGGATTGGTGACAAGACAGTAGCGAAG
>SOJB01000050.1 GCA_004376695.1 Dehalococcoidia bacterium
CCATAGAG
Organism: Dehalococcoidia bacterium; assembly: GCA_004376695.1. Classification (GTDB taxonomy): domain Bacteria; phylum Chloroflexota; class Dehalococcoidia; order GIF9; family AB-539-J10; genus RBG-13-51-36. The sequence continues at coordinate 9 of SOJB01000050.1, forward strand.
CTGGTGGCAATGGCAGCCCCACAGCCAAAGGTCTTGAATTTGGCATCGACGATGATACCATCCCTTATCTTGACATAAAGCTCCATGACGTCTCCACATATCGGGTTCCCCACCCGTCCAATGCCATCGGGATTCTCCATCTCCCCGACATTCCGCGGATTCCTGAAGTGCTCCATCACCTTCTCACTGTATAACGATGATACGTCACCCATCTCTTGTTTCACCCCTTATTCCAATCTTCGCCTTTCCAAAGGGAATGTCCTTCCCACTCATGCCTGAAGCTTCCGGGGCAAAGCGAACCAGTCCCTAACAACAGGAAGCCTCCTATGCAGATAACTCCGCGAGTTTCCCGTTTCAGCCAGATCGATGCCCGTGGCCGGTGAAGCTCATGCTTCTAGCCCTCGATATGCTTCCTCACCTTTTCTTCGCTTTCCCCAACGTTGATGCCGATGAACTCGATCTCCGATCCTCTCTCCTCGAAGGCTGCCTGAAGATATGGCATCTGGATAACGCAATAACGGCACCACGTAGCCCAGAAGTTAATCAGGACCCATTTATCTCTTAGCTCGCTCAGCGCCACCGTTCCTCCATCAAGAGTGGGGAGAGTGAAATCCGGAGCGACGTGTCCGACCATCGGGGCGACTCCCGGGAGAGGAGGGGTAGCTTCGCTTGAGGTTAGATCGTCCAGCCAGGCAATCACCTGTTCCTTGCTTCCAAAAGCGCCCGATCTTATACCACGGATAATCCCGTCTTTGTCGACAAGTATATTGACGGGAATACCTCTTATGCTGTAGGCCGCTCCTGTCCTCTGGCTTCCATCCAGAGCTATGGTATACGTTATGTCTGCCGTGAGAGCCGGTGTACACTCCGGAAGACGCCAGCCCAGTACAAGGATGGGGGCTAGTATGAGCGCGCCCACTACTGTCCATCGTATTATTCTTCTTCGGCGCATAGTAGTCTCCATCAACCTGTAAGTAGAGAAATCAGACGAGTGAGGAACCCGGTGAGCAACCCGACGCCCACTGCAATAAGCAGTATGCCGCTGAGAACTGAAACCATCTTGGCGCGTCGGCTGAGCCACGTGATAACCGGCGCTGCTGATCCCATTGCTAATCCGATAGCGATAAAGGGTACTCCCAGACCCAGTGAGTAAGCAAGCAGCAGAGACACCCCCTGCCAGGCAGTTTGCGCACTTGAAGCCAGAAACAGGATGCCACCGAGCACAGGCCCTAAGCAGGGGGTCCATCCCAATGCAAAGGCCGCTCCCAATCCAAGCGACCGCAGGTATCCCGAGCGCCTGCCGAGAGAGCTCTTGAAACGCATCTCATAATTGAGCCAGGGTATCCTGGGGGCGGCCAGTAGCCAGACCCCAAATAACACCAGCACACTACCAGCTATTTTGTAGAGCAGGCCAATGGGAATAACTGCTCCTATCAACCCCATCGAAGCTCCCAGGCCAGTGAATACAAGTGAAAAACCAGCCACAAAACTAACCGCGTGAAAAGTGGTACGCCAGCGGCTGATTTCCGGCGCCAGGGAAGAAGCACCAGCCAAATTGACTATGAACACTAACGCTAGAGGCAGCACGCAAGGAGACAGAAATGAAAGCACCCCGGCAACAAAAGCAATGCCTAAAGATAGTTCATCCATAAACAACTATGGCTAACAGCCTTAACTCAGTGTAAGAATCCTCTGTGCGCTAAGCCTTGGCTTCCATTACTTCGCCCTTTACTCCAATCGTAACCGTTTCAAAGGGAATGTCCTTCCCCGCTTTCTTCAGAGCTTCCTGCACTATATGAACGAGCCCATGACAGCAAGGCACTTCCATATGGACAACTTTCACACTTTTGATGTCTGAACTCTCCAGAATCTGGGTAACCTTGCTTATATAGGCAGTAAGGTCATCGAGTTTAGGACAGCCGATAGCAATAGCTTTTCCCTCTAGAAAATCATGGTGAAAATTCGCATATGCGAAAGGAACGCAATCAGCCACCAGGACTAAATCCGCATTCCGAAAATACGGAGCATACGGCGGAACCAGATGAAGCTGTATCGGCCATTGACGGAGTTCAGAGCCAACCCTTGCTCTTTCCTCCACCGCTTCCTCTCCCTTTTCCCACTGCAACACCCGGGCAGAAGGACAAGAGCCTATTCCAGCGTGAGAATGGCATTCAGGTAGTTCGTGTGCATGCTCCCTCAGATGAGCTAGGTGCTTCTCCAGGAGTTCAGGCGATTTCTCCTTAACACGGGCGATTACTCCTTCTTCGTCATATTCCTCAACGTCCTTCTCCTCAATAGCCAGCGCCCCCTTGGGACAGTCGCCGAGACATGCCCCGAGACCATCGCAGAAACTCTCTTTGACCAGTTTTGCCTTCCCGTCAATGATCTGAAGTGCTCCTTCGGGACAGGAGGGAATGCAGAGTCCACAGCCATCGCATTTTTCCTCATCAATCCTGATAGTCTTTCTCTTCACTTTCGCCACTTAGTCGACCTCCTCTACCAATTCCGTAATCTGCTTCTTTATTGCACTCAATGCCTTGCGGTAGGCTTCTATGCCCTTCCCCCATGGGTCTTCGATATTCCACTCTATCCTTTTCGCGCCCAGAATAGCAGGACACGCAACCTCACAGCCCATACTGACTACTATATCAACTGGTTCCTTGTCCTGAATACCTTTCGGTTTGCCGCGCCACATAATACTCTCATCCCTTAACACTTCTAATACCTCGGGAGCCACTTCCTTTGACGGATGTGTCCCCATGCTTACAAACTCAAGATTGGGTCTGCTGCTCATCTTCTTTGCCAGTGCCTCCGCAATCTGGCTTCGACATGAGTTCTCAACGCATACGAACGCAATCCTTTTCTTCTTCAGTTTGCGGTAGAGTTCTTCTCCGACACACTCTTCGGCATATTTGCACCATTGCACGCAGGATTCCAAGTCATTGTAGACGGTAAATCCACAATTGCCACAGCTTGTCTGCATCTCATTGGAGAAGATCTCCACCTCTCTGCCACATTGAGGGCACTTCTTCGTTATGATTGTCGGCGTTCGTATATGGGCTGCTCCGGGACATTTATCAAACAATGTTACAACCTCCTGGTTCTTAGTGAAACAATCATCTGATACTCTTCGAGAGCGGGGACATAGCTCTCAGCTTGGCGACAATTCCGGGCAGGATCTCTAGCACCCGCTCCACATCTTCCTCATTGTTTTCCCGCCCCAGGCTAAACCTCAATGAACCGTGAGCTTGCTCCGGCGATAGCCCCAGCGCCAGAAGAGCATGAGAAGGTTCAAGGCTTGCGGAACTACAGGCTGAGCCTGTAGAAACACAGATGCCCTCTAAATCAAGATTCAAAACCATGGATTCACCCTCGGCAAAATCAACGCTCACATTGACGTTGTTGGGCAGCCTTTGCGAGGGATGACCATTCAAGTGAATGTGGTCAATCCGCTCCCCGAGACCTTTGACTAGCTTGTCCCGAAGATAACTCAGGCGTCTTGCTTCCTCGCCCAAGTCGTGACGAGCAAGCTCCACCGCCTTACCAAGCCCCACGATAGCAGGAACGTTTTCTGTGCCCGCCCTGCGTTTCTTCTCTTGTCCCCCTCCATGCATAAGGGAAACTAACCTGGTGCCTTTCCTCACATACAGTGCTCCCACTCCTTTGGGTCCGTATAACTTATGTGCCGAAATGACAAGCAAATCCACATTGAGTTCATCTACGTTCACAGGAATGTGTCCCACCGTCTGCACGGCGTCGCTGTGTAGATAGACTCCGGCCTCCCTGGCAATCTTACCTATTTCGTCTACAGGCTCTATGGTGCCTACTTCGTTGCTGGCATGCATGACCGATATGAGAATGGTCTTATCGGTAATTGCTCTCTTTACATCTTGGGGATCGACCAGGCCATACCTGTCTACGGGCAGGCAGGTTATCCTGAACCCCCTTTTCTCCAGGAACTTGCACGCCTCGGTCATCGCATGGTGCTCAATGGGACTAGTGATGATGTGATTTCCTTTACGCTCGTTGGCATAGGCAACCCCTTTCAGGGCGTAGTTATCCGCCTCAGTTCCTCCGCTTGTGAAGATTATCTCCTCGCTGCGGGCGCCGATAAGTTCCGCCACCTTAGTCCTTGCCTCTTCTACCGCCCCCTTTGCCTCCTGCCCATAAGAGTGGATACTCGAAGGATTGCCAAAGGCATCGGTAAAATAGGGCAGCATGGCCTTCACCACCTCAGCATGAGTTGGCGTGGTGGCGGCATGGTCAAGATATATCCGTTTCACTTACTGTCCCTCCATAACATAATCAACCGCCGGGTCGACCCTTGCCCCCTTTGCCACTCACCTGAGCAAGGCGACCGTTACCCGTTGATCTGACATTTCAGCCTTCCCACTTTTGAAACAATTAGTATAACACGCATCATGCCGGGCAGCCTCTATTCACCGCTGTCGCCAGCTCGGTTCGACCTTAGCCTTCCTCAGGCGCAGCGAATTGGTGACCACATTGAGAGAGCTAATGGTCATCGCGGCCATCCCGACCATCGGGTGTAACAGCCCCGTGACTGCCAGGGGGATGGCCAGCGCATTGTAGACCCAGGCGAAGAAGTAGTTTTGCTTGACCTTTCTAAAGGTAGCCCGGGAGAGATTCACTGCGGTAACCACAGCGCTCAGCTCTCCTCTCACGAGGGTTATGTCGGACGATTCAATAGCGATGTCGGTTCCGGTACCTATGGCTATCCCCACGTTGGCCTGGGTAAGAGCCGGAGCATCGTTGATGCCATCGCCCACCATAGCTACAATCCCGACCTTCTCCTGCAGGCGCCTGATTTCGGCTGCCTTGTCCTGGGGCAAGACCTCGGCCAGCACCCGTGTGATTCCTACCTTCTTAGCAATGGCGGTGGCAGTTCTCTGGTTATCCCCGCTGATCATACCCGTCTCCAGTCCCATCCTCTTCAACTCAGCGATCGCCTGAACTGAGTCCTCTTTCAGAGTATCGGCCACAGCGATAATGCCCGCTATCTTGCCATCGACCGCTACGAGCACAGCAGTCTTCGCTTCGTCTTCCAGTTCACGGAGTTTATCCTCAAGCTGGCTGAAGTCTACTTGACAGTCGGTCATCAGCTTCTGGTTTCCTACCAAGATTTCTTCACCATCGACCTTGCCTCTTATTCCTTTGCCGGTAATGGCTTCAAAACCACCCACCTTGGCTAGATTAATCCCCCGTTGCCTGGCTTCTCCGACAACTGCCTGCCCCAGGGGATGCTCTGAGCCCTGTTCCAAACCAGCAGCAAAATAGAGGATGTCCTTTCCCTCAAACTGGCGGTCGGTGATGATGTCGCTAACCCCCGGCTTGCCTTTGGTAATGGTCCCCGTCTTATCGAAAACGATAGTACGGACTTCGCTCATGGTTTGAAGGGCCTCTCCGCGACGGAACAGGACCCCTTTCTCAGCCCCCATGCCGGTGCCCACCATCAAAGCGGTGGGGGTACCCAACCCCAGGGCGCAAGGACAGCTTATGACCAGGACGGCGATGCTGGCAAAGATGGCCAGGTTAACAGTTCCCAGGCCGGGGTTTACCCAGGGAAGAAAGGAAGCACCCCAGGTGATGATTCTCATGAAAAAGTCAGGAAAGACCAGCCAGCAGATACCCGTCAACAGGGCAATCCCCAGTACCCCCGGCACCATATAACCCGTCACTCTGTCGGCAAATTCCTGCATGGGGACCTTGGATCCCTGGCATTCCTCTACCATCTTGATGACCTGGGATAAAAAGGTATCCTTGCCTATCTTAGTTGCCTCCACTTTCAGCAGACCCTGCTGGTTAATGGTGGCACCGATGACCTTGTCGTTCGTTTTCTTATTCGCAGGCATCGATTCACCGGTGGCCATAGATTCGTCGATAGCGCTTTTCCCCTCCACTATCACTCCATCGGTGGGAATCTTCTCTCCCGGTCTGACAACCATAATATCCCCTACTTCAACGTCTTCGATGGCGATCTCTTCCTCCGCGCCGTCCACGACAACGCGGGCAGTCTTGGCCCCCAGTTGCAGCAGTTTCTTGATTGCCTGAGATGCGCGACCTTTAGCCCTGACCTCGAGAAACCTGCCCAGCAGGTGGAAGGCAACGATTCCCATCGCCATCTCTATAAAGCTAGGCCCCGGCCAGAAAAATGCCGCAATGCCCATAAAATAGGGTGGCACTGAACCGAGGGAGATCAGGACATCCATACTGGCCCGACGGCCGCGGATCGCCCTCCAGGAGGCTTGATGCGTAGGCCCACCAGCCAGAAACACCACAGGAAAGCCGAGCAGGGCGATTATCAGCATGTACCCAGGAATCGGGATAACCATGGAAAGAACCATCAGGGTCCACCCCACGCCTGCCGGAATGATAGCGAAGATGAAACGCCTTCTCGCCTTTTGGACCTTCAGTATGTCTTGGTCAACCTTCTCTTCCTCTCTCTCACCCATCACCGAATAGCCTGCCGATTCCACCGCCACCTTGAAATCAGCCATACCGGTCTCCATCCTCAGGTAATTGACGGTTGCCTTCTCAGTGGCCAGATTGACGTTGGCCGAGATCACTCCGGATACCTTCCTGAGAGCCTTCTC
>SOJB01000034.1 GCA_004376695.1 Dehalococcoidia bacterium
CACCACAACAAAGACCATCCTCACGAGCATCAGGAAATTCTATTAATTCCAGGCCTGGAATGCTCTGCAAAACTCTCCTTGGCTCGTCATAAACCTCGTTGTGCCTCCCCAAATAGCAGGGATCGGAATAGATTACCTTTTTGTTTATCTCTTTGGAGAGCTTCAATTTCCCCTGCTCGATAAGTGAAGCCAGGTATTGGGTGATATGAATCACCTCAAATTTGCCTCCAAGCTCGGGATACTCATTTTTGAAAGTGTGGTAGCAGTGCGGTGAGGATACTACCACGGTCTTGACACCGTTACTGGCAAAGAGATTAATGTTGTTCTGGGCCAGACTCTGAAACGTATCTTCATACCCGGCTTTTCTAATTGCCTCGCCACAGCATTTTGCCTCGGCGCTTATGAGTCCATAATCAATCCCCAGCTTACTGAAGATCGCCACAGTAGATCGGGCCACTGTTTTCACATCAGGGTCATAGGACGGAATACAGCAAGGGAAATAGAGTATTTCGGTGCCTGAAGCGAAATCCTTCACCTTAAGGTCTTTAGCCCAGTCATCTCGCTTTTCCGGTGCCTCACCAAGTGGATTACCTACGCCAGCGATGTTCTTAGCTGAAATTCTCAGGGCATCAGGGACAACGCCGATGCCCAGGCTAGCTATGGCTCGGCGTATAGCCCTCATGACATCTATTATCTCGACACCTCGGGGACAGCGCTGAACACAAGCTCCACAAGTGACGCAAGTCCAGGCATCCTCGCTGCCAAAATCGGTTGCCCCAAGCTGAGCTTCATGCATGATGCGGCGAACGAGAAAACTTCGGACCAAGTTCCAGGGACAAATACCGGTGCAAAGACCACACTGGTAACACAATTTGAGTGGTTCGCCACCAGCTTCGAATATCACATCTGTAGCTTCTTTGTAAGGACTTAGCACTTCCATCTTTAGGATTCACCTCAACTCTTCAGAATTAGCCACAAAAAAAAGGCGGCTCACACACAGGGATTGTGGTCACCTCTATTCTTAGTAACCTAGCTTGCAGCACAGCCGAGAAGTGTAGCAAACTCCGTCAGAAAAGGCAACCTTGTGTACTCGTTCAGGTGATTAGTGACACTTCTTTCCTGTCATTGCGAGGAACCCCGATGAAATCGGGCCGACGAAGCAATCTCTAAGCGAGGTTCCTCAGTCCAGCTATAGCAGGCTCCAGCTTCGCAATGAGATTGCCACGCCCCGACAAGTCCGGGCTCGCAATGACACGGAAGGTTATTACCTAGTGTTACAAGCGCATGAAGTGTCACCCATCTATCTGAACTAGCTCAGGCTTGCTGGCCAGTCTCATTGACGGGAAACAGAAGGCGAAGTAGAATTGGCGGTAATGTACACCAAGGCCGTCCTCGAAAATGGCTTGCGGATCATCACCAGTACTATGCCTGAGAGCCGCTCAGTATGCCTTGTCATCCTTGTGGGTGCCGGTTCCTGCTACGAAAGCGAAGAAGAGGCAGGCATCTCCCACTTCGCCGAGCACTTGTTTTTCAAAGGCACGCACCGGCGACCGACATCCAAAGAGATAAGCCAGGATATCGAAGGCATTGGCGGCATAATGAATGGCGGCACAGATAAGGAGCTAACCATCTTCTGGTGCAAGGTCGCTAGCCCTCACTTCTCTATGGCTCTCGATGTGCTATCTGACCTGTTGCTCAATTCCCGCTTTGATAACAAAGAGATAGAGCGAGAGCGTGGGGTCATCAACGAGGAGATCAAGATGAACCTGGACCTTCCCCAGCAGCGGGTACATATGCTCCTAGATGAGTTGTTATGGCCAGAGCAGCCTCTGGGGCGCGACGTCATCGGATACAAGGAAACTGTGTCTTCAATTGCGAGGCAGAAACTACTGGACCACGTTGCCCGCAGATACTTGCCCAATAACACCGTGCTTAGTATTGCTGGCGACATACACCATGAAGAGGTGCTGGCGCAGATTGCACCCCTCTTCAACAAATGGGCTGCCGGGGAGCTCGTGACTGGCTACGTAAGCAACGACAATCAAACGCAAGCCAGGTTGCGTATTGACCCCAGGGACATTGAGCAAGCGCATCTTTGCCTCGCTGCTCACGGGTTTTCTCGCTCCCACCCGCAGCGCTTCGCCATTGATTTGCTGAGCACCGCGCTGGGCGGTGGCATGAGCAGTCGTCTGTTTACGGAAATACGAGACCGCAGGGGACTGGCCTATGATATCCAGAGTTATACGGAGCATTTCCTGGACTCGGGAGCATTTACTGTATATGCCGGTGTCGCCCCTGATAAGATAGAAACCGCTGTGGCGGCGGTCCTTGATGAGATCTCCAGCATCAAACAGGGCATCACCGCGGGTGAGCTTACCAGGGCCAAGGAGTTGTCAAAAGGGAGACTATACTTGCGACTTGAAGATAGCCGAAATGTAGCGCTATGGCACGGTGGCCAGGAAATCCTGCTGCGGCAAATCCTGAGCATGGACGATGTCGTCGCCATTGTCGATGCCATCACCCTAGATGAGCTAAGAGCAGTGGCCGAGGAGGTTCTCACCAAGAGAGGCCTCAATTTAGCCATAACAGGGCCTGTCAAAGAAGAAAAGGCTTTGAGCCAATTACTTGAGATCTGATGCCGCAAAGAAAGAACCGCCTCATAGGCGGTTCCTTCTTTGCGTTGCGAGAGCGGTCAGTGGCTATCTAGTATTCCGGATATCCTCCGCCCGGCGGCATCGCCGGCATCTTCTCTTTCTCAGGAATGTCAGTTACGAGCGACTCCGTGGTCAGGATCATGGTGGCAATGCTCGCGGCATTCTGTAGGGCGCTCCTGGTGACCTTGAGCGGGTCTACGATACCTCTGTCCATCATGTTCACATTGAGCTCATCCTTAAGCGCATCGTAGCCGATGCCAGGTTTGCTGCCCCTCACCTCATTTATGACTACCGAGGCCTCCCGTCCGCTGTTCTTAGCAATGCACCTCAAGGGCTCCTCAAGGGCTCGTCTCAGCAGAGCTACTCCCGTAGCCTCATCGCCCTTCACCTTGAGCTTCTTCAAGGCCGGCAAGGCGTTAAGGAGGGCAACACCGCCACCAGGCAGGATACCTTCCTCCACAGCGGCTCGAGTAGCCGATAAGGCATCCTCCACTCGATGCTTTCTCTCCTTGAGCTCCGTCTCTGTGGCGGCACCGACTTTGATCACTGCTACACCGCCCGCTAGTTTAGCCAGCCTTTCCTGTAGTTTTTCCTTATCGTAGTCTGATGTGCTTATGTCGATTTCGGACCTGATCTGTTTGATTCGACCCTCGATATCCTTCGCCTCGCCCTTGCCCTCGACGATGGTGGTATTGTCTTTGTCAGCAATCACCTTTCTCGCTCGCCCCAGATCTTGCAGGGTCACTGAGTCAAGTTTTCTGCCGATTTCTTCTGAGATAACAGTGCCTCCAGTAAGAACGGCTATGTCCTGAAGCATGGCCTTTCTCCGGTCGCCGAAGCCAGGTGCTTTGAGCGCCAGCGGAGATAGAGTGCCCCTCAGCTTGTTGACCACCAGTGTGGCCAGCGATTCGCCTTCCACATCTTCAGCAATAATGACCAGGTTCTTGGACGTCTGGACGATCTTCTCCAGAGCGGGCAATATCTCAGTTATGGCCGAGATCTTCTTATCGGTAATGAGGATGTAGGGGTCGTCCAGTTCGGCCCTCATCTGTTCGGCGTTGGTGATGAAGTAAGGACTGATATAGCCACGGTCAAACTTCATCCCCTCGACAAACTCAGTCTCGAATTGCAGCCCTTTCCCTTCTTCGACGGTGATGACGCCATCTTTGCCCACCTTTTCCATAACGTCGGCAATCAGCTTGCCGATTTCCGGATCAATAGCTGATATGGCCGCCACCTGAGCTACTTGCTCTTTGCCGGCCACCGGTATAGCCATCTTCTTGAGGTCACCAACCAGAACTTCTATCCCTTTGTCGATCCCGCGCTTGAGAGCCATGGAATCGGCTCCGGCGGCGATATTCTTGAAGCCCTCACTGATGATGGCCTGTGCTACGATAGTGGATGTACTGGTGCCATCGCCACATTGGTCATTGGTCTTAGTGGCTGCCTGCTTCACCAGCTGCACCCCCATATTCTCGAAGGGGTCGGGTAAATCTATCTCCTTGGCTATCGAAACGCCGTCGTTGAGAACCGAAGGAGCCCCCCATTTCTTATCCAGCGCCACAGGCCGTCCGCGCGGTCCCAGGGTCACCCTTATAGCATCGGTCAGGGTGTCCACACCGTTCTTTAGTGCTTTCCTTGCTTCCTCGCCGAAAACGATTTGTTTTGCCATTCACTTACCTCCTTTTATTAACTTCTCTTGGCCAGGATGTCACCTTCACGCATGATCACCAGTTCTTCATCATCTACCTTATACTCGGTGCCAGCATATTTGGAATAGATAACCTTGTCCCCTTTCTTCACCTCCATGGCTATACGGATGCCATCTTCAGTCAGCCTGCCTGGACCAACAGCGATGATTTTCCCCTCCTGGGGCTTCTCTTTCACTGTATCCGGTAAAACTATCCCTCCTTTGCTTACTTCTTCCTTGGCTGTGGGTTTTATCACCACTCTGTCTCCCAAAGGTTCGATTTTAGACATGCTCCCTCCTTTCCTGCGATTATTTTAGCACTCTATCACTGAGATTGCCAGTTTTCCATTATACCAAGAAAAATCAAAAATGCAACAGGTTTCTCCGAAATCCGGCGGATTTTTCTTGAGCTTCTACACTAAAACGTGTATAATTGCCAAGTGATGGAGCGAAGAGAAAGAAGAAAGAGGCAATGGAGTAAGGAAGAGGTCAGGTCGCTCAGGCGACATCTGAGGTTAACTCAGGCGAAGCTGGCCGAGGAACTGGGCACGCGGCAGCAAACGATCAGTGAATGGGAAACCGGGATGTATCGACCTCGCGGTGCATCGGCTACCGTGCTCAGCATAGTGGCCGAGCGTAGCGGCTTTGCTTACAGAGCCCGAGAGAAGCGCGATGAATCAGACTAAGGTCGACTGCTGCCTTTCCCTCCCGGGCAACGAGGAATATCCCGAGCCAGTCACAGCGGCGGAGATACTCCAGCCCATGTGCATGTCCTTTACAGGGACAGCTGAACAATGGCATGGTGAGCCATTGATACAGAACGGCAAACGTTCTTTTGTGCCATGATTACACGTAATCGGACAAAGCTCCCGGAAAAGCAGGTGGCTCCAATATGGCAGCAGGTGGTGGGAAAAGTGCTGACCGCTACTGAAGGTGAGCGAATCGGGGTGATCTATCCTGGGAGGCCCAACGGTGATAACGGCCCGGATTTTCGGGATGCGGCTATTGCAAATGAATCTCGTCTTATGCAAGGGGATGTCGAGGTTCACACCAAATCCAGCGATTGGTATCGCCACAAGCATCATTGCGATGCCGGATATAACAATATCATCCTTCATGTTGTGATGTGGCACGATTGTCACTCAACCACCGTGCTACAGAGCGGTAAATCGGTTCCCGTGCTGTGTCTGGCGCAGGCATTGCGGCACCAGGCTTATTTGCTGCCTCACCGGCTGCCTTGCTTCCGGATACTGAACTGCATGGATAAGGGAAGTTTGGGAAGGCTACTTAGCGCTGCCGGCGATGCAAGGTTCAAACAGAAGGCGAAGCATTTCCGAACCGAGATTCTTCGCTTCGCTCAGAAGGAGCAGGCAGGGCAGGCGCTCTTCCGGGGCATGATGAGGGCCCTGGGCTATAGCAAGAACGCGAAGCCCTTTGAGCAGCTTGCCAGCAGGGTGCCCCTCGATTACATCCAATCCATAAAGGGATTGGTCCGGAAACAAGCTCTGCTGTTAGGCACAGCCGGGCTGCTGCCTTCTCAAAGATGGCAGGACAACTTCGTCGGCGAAGAAGAAGTCCGGGAGTTGGAGCAAGCGTGGCGCTCAGTAGACGAAAGAACCAGACCCATGAGCGACGATGACTGGAATCTCTCACACATATACCCCAACAATTCTCCGGTGCGGCGCATTGCCGCCCAGAGCTATCTTCTTGAGCGCTACTGCGAAGGAACGCGTTCTGAGCCTTTTGGAGGGAAACTAGCGGCAGGGTTATTGCAGTTGGTGAAGGAAGCACCATTGCCGAGGGGACACCATGCGCTGGAGGAGGGCCTGGCTGTGGCCAGCGACGGCTACTGGCGAGACCATTTCGATTTTGGCGTCAGAAGCAGAACCAGGATACCGGCTCTTCTGGGGCATAGCAAGGCAGGCGAGATTGTCGTCAACGTACTGTTGCCTTTTGCCTTCACCCGGGGGAAGATGGCCAACGAGCCGGAATTGGTGAAGAAGGCTGTGCAACTTTATCATAGTTATCCCAAGCTAGCAGAGAATGAGATAACTCGTCACATGGCGAACCAGCTTTGTCTGGAATCACCTTCCCGTTTCACTGCCTGTCATCAGCAAGGTCTGATCCACATCTTCAGGAACTACTGTCGAGAGGGAAGATGCTCTGGGTGTCCCCTGATTAGCTAAGTGCCGGAGGGTCGCTCCAAAACTGCGGTAAATGGGGTGTGCCGAATCTCTCTCCAGACTGCAAATCGAATCTTGACACTTGA
>SOJB01000102.1 GCA_004376695.1 Dehalococcoidia bacterium
CCTCTCCGCACTGTCAAGCGACTTGCACTGGACCGTAGTTTATGTGCAGAAAACCTCAAGAAGGCGCGGTGACAGAACCCGGAAGGGAGTTCTGAATAATACGATGGATTACAGACGGCAGGTTAGCTCGGATTTGCCGACGGCAGCGCTATCTGCTTTCCGTCGGTGAGCTATCGGCAGGTTCGAGCCAGGCCAACCGCCAGGACCACCACGGCGATAATGACGATGGTCCAGATCGTTATCGGAGTGCGTCTGCCGGCCTTGGCAAGCCTGCGTTCAGCTTGTCTTCTTGTCCGCCTGCTACCCATATTGCGCCCAGATTTGATTGTAACATGGCATTCCCCTTACCCTATTCACGTGACAGCGGAGGTCTTCTCTTATGCCAATCGGTTGCCTGTTCGTAGGCGAAGGCGATGCGCAGCAGTGTCTCCTCGCTGAAGGGCTTACCTATGATCTGCATGCCTACGGGCAGATTGTCGGCAAAACCGCCAGGTATGGAGATAGCCGGCATTCCCGCTATGCTTACTGGCAGAGTGCATGCATCGCTCAGGTACATCTGCACCGGGTCTTCCAGCCTTTCACCGAGCCTGAATGGCACCGTCGGTGAGGTAGGAGTGATGAGAGCATCATATCTTTCAAAGGCCCGGTCGAATTCCTGTTTTATCAGGGTGCGCACCTTCTGCGCTTTGAGATAGTAAGCGTCGTAATAACCGGCGGATAATGCGTAAGTACCCAGCATTATGCGTCTCTTGACTTCAGGCCCGAAGCCGAATTGCCGCGTCCTCTCCGTTGTCTCGATCACACCGCTACCACCAGGTTCCGAAAAGCCATACTTCACTCCGTCGTAGCGAGCCAAATTCGCCGAGGCTTCGGATGGAGCCAGTATGTAGTAAGCAGCCAGGGCGTATTTAGTATGTGGCAGAGAGGCTCCCCAATCCATTTCTGCACCGAGTTCCCGCAGCTTAGCGACAGCTGCCTCCAAAGCCGTCCTTACCCCGTCCTCCATTCCCTCGACAAGATATTCCCTGGGGATGCCCAGCTTCAGTCCTTTGATGCTGGCAGTCAGCTGCCGCGTGTAATCCGGCACCGGACGAGGTACCGAGGTTGAGTCTCTGGGGTCATACCCAGCCATGGCATTCATCACTAGGGCGCAGTCGGTGACATCCCTGGTCACCGGCCCGATCTGGTCGAGCGAACTGGCAAAAGCGACCAATCCGAAGCGGCTGACAAGACCGTAGGTTGGTCTAAATGCCACCACGTTACAAAATCCCGCCGGTTGACGGATGCTGCCTCCAGTATCAGAACCCAGAGCATAGATGGCCTCCCCCGCAGACACAGCAACTGCCGAGCCCCCGCTGCTGCCCCCAGGAACGCGACTCAAGTCCCAGGGATTGCGGGTGGGGAAAAAGGCGGAGTGCTCTGTGGAAGAGCCCATCGCGAACTCGTCCAAATTCGTCTTCCCCACTACTATCGCCTTCTGTGCCTTCAGTTTCTCAATCACTGTAGCATCGTAGGGAGGGACGAAGTCCTCCAGCATCCTTGAGCCACACGTAGTTCTTATCGCCTTGGTACATATGGCATCCTTGATTAAGGCAGGGATGCCGGTCAAAGGGGCAACCTCGCCGGTAGTTTTGATGTGGTTATCGACCTTTTCTGCCTCCTCCAGGGCGATATCTTCAACGACAGTGACACAGGCATGAACCTTGCTTTCCACCTCGGCGATACGCTTCAGTACAGCCTTCGTGAGTTCCAGTGAGGAAATCTGCCTTCGCTTAAGAAGCTCGTGCGCCTCATGGATGGTTAGCTCGTATAGTTCTTTTGCTTGCATACTACCTAGCACCTGCCCTGAGGCTGCGACGCTCGATAATCCTGCGCCAGTCGGCGCCGGTCTTCCTATACATCTCTTCCAGTCAGGATGTGTTTTGTGTCCATAGGCAACCCCAGGCCCAGAGACAACAATACTAAGGGCTCGCCGTCGTGACCGTAACTGTGTCAGTCATCCACCAGACGGTCTCACTCCAGTATCGCCTGAACCTTAAAGCACTTCTCTGCTTGCCTGGGTGCGTTTGCCAGAATCTCAGCCTGTGAATACGGCTCAGTTACATCGTCTGTCCTGAGGACGTTTTGCAGCTGGATCGTATGCGTTGCAGGCGGCACGTCGGTTGTGTCCAGTTCCTTGAGTATCTCAAAATTCTCCAGCATATTGGACATCTGGAGACTGAGTCTTTCGACCTCTTCCTCGCTCAGGCCCAGGCGGGCGAGTCGAGCGATATCCCGCACCAGTTCGTGACTCAGTTTCATCTTCACCGGACCCTATGATTATAGCACCTAAGTTCCAGCATAACTATCCGAAACCGGGCGATTGCCGTTGCCCACTCCCCTCTTCCTGCCATCCTGAGACCAGCCTCTCTTTATGTTCACCCACTGTGCCCGAGATCGCTGCCCCCGGCAAGCCGGCCCTTGCGACGACAGAAGGAGCTAGCCCATCACCCATCACACAAGAGAAGCACATGCTATTGCCATCGCCGCAGCCGTGTATTATGATGTCTGGAAGCGGATTGTGATGAAAGAGGTTCGTGGCCAGCTTACCCGCAATGACCCGCAACCAGTATCCAGAGTTGATTTCCTGAAAGCGAGGCAACTGATATGGGGATGACCGGTTCTCGAAGCCAGTTGAAGAGCGGAGTTCTGGCAGGGATCAAGCGGGGCTGGCGCAGCTTCGTCTGGATATGCAAGATCATTGTCCCGGTTTCACTGGTGACAACTCTCCTGCAGTGGACCAGTTGGCTTGACCAGCTCAGCTTCTTGTTCAATCCTTTGATGAGCCTGATCAATCTGCCTCCCCAGGCAGCCCTGCCCATCATCAGCGGAATGCTAACCAATATCTACGTCGCTATCGCCGCCATGGCCGCCATACCCTTCACCATCGAGCAGATGACCCTGATCGCCGTGTTCATTCTGATCTGCCATAACCTCATCGCGGAGGGAATCATCCAGCACAAATCCGGCATCAATGTCATCAAGACCACTCTGATTCGCGTTACGGCAGCCATCCTCACGGTGCTCATCGTTTCCCGGTTTCTCGGTGATACCGGCCAGACTATTACGGTGCTCACCCCACCATCCGACGCCAGTCCGCTGCTCACCGTAGTAAAGGACTGGGCACTAAACCTGATAGCCCTGGCATTAAGGATCCTCGGGATACTCATGGCTGTCATGATTATGCTGGAGCTATCGGAATCCCTGGGGTGGACGGAACGCTCCGTCAGATTCTTTCGACCTTTGATGAGGGTTCTCGGACTCTCCGAGCAGACTACGACCCTATGGGTCACCAGTGCCGTATTCGGGCTGATGTACGGCGGAGCCATCACCATTGACAAAGCTAGAAAGGGGGCCCTCAGTAAGGAGGAACTGGAGCGTCTTCATATCTCTATCGGCATCAACCACAGTATAGTGGAAGACTCGTCATTGTTCCTGGCGCTGGCGCTGAACCCTTTCTGGTTGTGGGTACCAAAGCTGGTCACGGCAATAGCAGCGGTGCAGACGTATCGAGCCATACGTTACCTTAAGAGCAAGCTGCTGCACTGATATGCCAACCTTTGGATACTGCCCCTGAGATCCTGCCCCCACCTGGCGAAACACGAATAAACTCCCGGGAGCCGGAATGCTGTCCGGTCATTTGGCGCTTTTCCCTGGAGGCATACCTTCGTTCCTTCAGGCCAAGCCAGTGCCCTCTGAAAAACGCCGCCTGTCAGGGACGCCAGCTTTATCCACGGTATTCGGGGGCCCTATGAGAAGGAGCGAAGCAGCTTCCCTATGCCGTGCTAAGTAAAATGCCCAATAAGCGCTATCACGCCCCACAATATCAAGATGATGCCCACGAGATAATTGAGGATTTTCGGGAAAATCAGTACCACGATACCGAAGATAAGGCTGAGTACTCCTCCGATCAGGCCCAGATTACCAACCAGTGTGAAAGGCATAAAATATCACCTCCTGTACTTGAGTTACACTAGTATGCCATGCAAACAAGCATTTCTGCAATAAGCATGGTCTCCCCCGCTATCAGGGAGGTTTTTTCCCGATTCTTTCGGGAAGAGCTTGAACTTGGCTCTGCCTCCGAGTAGAATAACAGGTACCATGATTGGCTTGGAGCGCATGAAGAGAATATCCCGCACATCCACCTCCAGGATAGTGTTCTTGGTCATGGACGGGGTGGGCGGCCTGCCTCATTCTGTAACCGGCAAGACAGAACTGGAGTCAGCCAGGAAGCCCAACCTGGATCGTATAGCCAGGGACTCCCTTTGCGGGCTCATTGATCCGGTTGGCCCGGGAATCACGCCCGGGAGCGCCCCGGGACATCTGGCGCTTTTCGGCTATGATCCTGTCAAATATGATATCGGGCGGGGAATCGTGGAAGCCCTGGGAATAGACCTGCAATTAGGACCAGACGATATCGCGGCCAGAGGTAATTTCTGCACCGTTGGTGACAGGGGAATCATTGCCGACAGGCGAGCAGGGCGGATTTCTACAGCAAGAAATGCCGAGTTATGCCGCTTATTGAACAGTATAGCCATAAACGGAGCTGAGATTTCCGTGATCCCTGTGAAAGAACACAGATTTGTTCTCATCCTTCGAGGCGAAGCTCTATCTCCTGAGCTGGCAGATTCTGACCCCCAGCAGGCAGGGCTCGCTCCCAAGAAGATAGAGGCGTTGTCGCCACGGGCAGAGAGAACAGCGGAAATCGCCAACCAATTCGTGTCTCAAGCAGGCAGCCGATTGAAGAACGAAGCTTCTACCAATATGGTGCTTCTGCGTGGCTTCTCGCGTCGTCCTGACATTCCCTCAATACCCGAGATCTACAAGCTAAAGCCGGCAGCCATCGCCGCATATCCTATGTATCGAGGCCTGGCCAAGCTTGTGGGAATGGAAGTGTTACCCACTGGAGAAAGCATAGAAGGTCAGGTGGAGAGCTTGTGTCAGCATTATGGCGACTACGATTTCTTCTTCATACATTTCAAAGGCACGGACTCCAGAGGGGAGGACGGCAACTTCGAGGCCAAAGTGCAGGCCATCGAGGAACTCGACAGTGCGCTCGCCAGCTTGCTCAGTTTGGACCCTGACGTCCTGATTGTGACCGGAGACCACTCTACTCCAGCAACCTTAGCTATGCATAGCTGGCATCCCGTCCCTTTCATGCTGAAGTCCAGATGGTGTCGCCCAGATAATGTCGTTGAGTTCTCGGAACGAGCCTGTCTTGCTGGAGGCATGGGACGTTTCGCCGCTACCGAAATCATGCCTTTGGCTATGGCCAATGCCCTGAAACTGGATAAGTTCGGTGCTTAGGGACAAGAAATACCGAGCACCAAGTACGAGAAGTTCAACGATATCAAGGTCCCGATGCATCTCAATGCATCGGGACGAAGCAGTCTCGAGAGTCACGAATCCAGGGTATTGGACTGCTGCGCTTGCTCAGGATTCAGGATTCTGTAAGGCATTGTTCAGGAATTGGCGAGCCCGGTTTAGCTTTCGTGCCTTGGCTGAGCGGTTTCGGCAAGGCCGGCTTGCTCTAACGCTTCCATAAGGCGGGCAGCTCTGGGATAACCGATACGAAGACGGCGCTGCAGGAAAGAAGCAGAGATATGTTTATGCTCTTGCGCCAGGCGCATCGCCTCTTCCAAAAGAGGATCGGGGGCGGGAGCTATCCGTCCGCCAACCGGGCGCTCAGTCACCTCGTCAAAATCGACAGAACTCACCTCAATCTGCCTCTGGTTACCCCAGAAATACACGAGTCTCTCGATCTCAGCATCGGAGACAAGATTGCCTTGGAGGCGTTTGGGCCTACCGGTCTCGGTAGGCATGTAGAGCATGTCTCCTCTACCTAGCAGTTTCTCGGCACCCACCATGTCCAGGATAGTTTTGGAGTCTACGTGAGAGGTGACGGCGAAGCTAATACGGGTAGGGAAGTTGGCTTTGATAAGCCCGGTAACCACATCGACCGAAGGTCGTTGTGTAGCTACAACAAGATGAATGCCTGTAGCCCGAGCCAATTGAGCCAATCGACAAAGCGTATGCTCAACCTCATCGAAGGCTGTCATCATCAGATCAGCCAGCTCATCAATGATGAGGACCAGATATGGCATCTGTTCGCCAGGCGAGCGGTCCTTGTTATAGCCCTCGATATTGCGCGCTCCCACCTGAGCAAACTGGCGATAGCGGCCGTCCATTTCATGGTTAAGCCATCTCAGAGCTTTTACCGCCTTATCGGCATCGACGACCACAGGGGCAAGGAGATTAGGCATTCCGTTGAAGGTCACTAACTCCACCCTCTTGGGGTCGATCATGATGAACTTGATATCATCGGGACTGTTATGGAGAAGCAGGCAGCAAACGATAGAATTGAGACAAACAGTCTTGCCACTGCCGGTAGCTCCGGCGATAAGCAAGTGCGGCATCCTGGTCAGGTCTCCTGCCACCGCCTCACCACCAGCACCTTTCCCCAAGGCGATCGCCAGCTTCGAACGGGCTTGAATCTTCTGAAAGGCAGCGGTCTCTATCACACTGCGCAGAGCAACTGAGCCAAACACAGTGTTAGGAACCTCGATGCCCACCACCGGCTTTCCGGGCACAGGGGCTTCGATCCTGATGCTGGGGGCAGCCAGAGCCAAAGCTAAATCGCTGGCCAAAGACGTAATACGCTCTACCCTGACCCTGGTTCTCGATACTTCCTCCGTCCTCGTTTCATAGCTGCCGTCCCTCCCCCTCTCTCTTATCTCCTTGTATTTCTTGTCCCATCCGGGCTCAACACCAAACTGGGTCACAGTAGGGCCTATGTTTATCTGTACAACCCTGGTTTCTACACCGTAGCTGGCAAGAGCCTCCTCTATCAATCGGGCTCGCTGGTCGATGTCCTCTTTGTCCAGTTTCACTTCCGCCGGTCTGTCCAGAATGTCGATCGGTGGAAGCTGCCATCCCCCGGGGGTGAGAATTGGTTGGTATTGAGACCGCCAGGCGGGAGGCGTAGTCACCGGAGCAGGCTTTGCCTCAGCCTCACTGGTTGCCTCTGCCTCAGGGGAGACAACTCCCGGAGGGGCCGCATCGAAATGGGTGCCCTGAGAAGCAATACTCCTAGGACGAAGGCGAGCAACTCCGGCCAGGACACGCCAGCTCTTCTTCACACCACCCCAAAACTGCCCGGGAATGACAAGCACAATGCCTAGCAAAACCAGTCCGGCTACCCGAAGCCCTCCCACTGCACCGGGAGCGCCTATTATGCCTTGCCCGATTCTGCCTCCCAATGCGAAGAAAGCAAGGATTCCCCACGCGGCCAATGCCAGACAAATGCCCGCGAGAATCCAGTTCCACCAGCCCTTGACAACGGAAAGCTGTCCGCCTCGTATCGCCCAGATGAGCAAGCCCAAAGCGATGGCTACTATTATCAACCCCCAGCCAAATAGCGTGAACACTCGTTCCCATAACACACACAGCAAGGCCACCATCACGGCAACTAAGATGAGCCTTCGAACCGCGGGTGACGCGATGGAGAATCGCTTCGATTTCGATGCTGGCCGGCGTTCCTTAGCTTTCCGCCTCGGCTTAGACGTGCTTCTTGCTTTCGACACGGAGCTATGCCTCCTGCCTGGTTGGCTTCCGCCAGGCCCTCCCAGCCTCCACAACAACAGGAATGATGACCGGATGGCGGTGAATCCGTTCACGGAAGAACCTGCCCAAGGAGTCCTTCACTACGGTATCGACGAAACCCGGTTCACCGAGGCGTCTTCTACCATGATCCAAGGCAGCTAGCACCACATCCTGGCTTTTCTCAAGCAATCTCTGTTCTTCCCCAGCATCAACAAAGCCCAGTGTTATGATGCGCGGCCTTCCGGCTAACTTGCCGTTTTCAGCATCAATAGCAATGGTCACCACGGCGAGGCCGTTCCGCGCAAGCAGTTTGCGGTCCCGAAGCACGACGTCATCCAGTGTGCCCGTCGTCAGACCGTCTACATAGATAACGCCGGCATGGGTCCTGGCAACTACCTTGCCTGAATCCCGCCCGAGCTCAAGCACATCACCGTTCTCAAGGACAAAGACGTTATCTTTGGGTATACCCATGCTTTGAGCTAGATCACCGTGCAAGCTCAAATGGCGATACTCGCCGTGAATAGGAACAAAGAACTTGGGCTTAACCAGGCTGAGCAAGAGCTTCAGCTCCTCCCGGCTGCCATGCCCGTGAACATGAACCTGGGCTAGCTTGTCATAAATCACCCTGGCCCCTTGACGGAATAGGCTGTCTGTAGTCTTGCTGACCACAGCTTCATTACCAGGAATGGTAGTTGCTGAAATCACCACGGTATCGCCAGGGATTATCTGAACCTGGCTGCGAGGGTCCCGATTAGCCATACGCACCAGGGCGGAGGTGGGCTCACCCTGACTTCCCGTGCTCAATACTATGACTCGATGGTGAGGCAGGTCTCTAAGCTCGTCCAGACGACATAGAACACCGGCAGGGGCCGCAAGATACCCCGTCTTCAACGCCATGCTCACTATCTCCTTCATGCTCCGACCGGTGACGAATACACGGCGATCGCGTCTCACAGCAACGTCAAGCACTTGCTGAATGCGAGATATAAGAGAGGCAAAGGTAGTTACGATCACTCTCCCCGTTGCCTCGCTGATAATCCGATCCAGAGTATCCCTAACCAGGCTCTCAGAGGGAGTATATCCATCGAGCTCAACATAGGTGGAGTCGGAAAGGAGAAGCAAGACATCCCTTCCTCCCAGCGCCGCCAATTGGCTGAAGTTAGTAGGTTCGCCAACCACCGGCGTATAATCGATTTTGAAATCGCCGCTGTGCACTACAACGCCCTGAGGAGTATGAATTATCAGCCCTACCGAATCAGGGATACTATGACAAACAGAGAACATCTCTATGGTGAAACTGCCTAGTGCGACTTTGCTCCCAGGGGTGACGACATTCAGCCTTGCGCTGGCTTTCACCCCTCGCTGCTTGAGGTCCACGGCAATTAGCTCTCGAGTGAACCTGGTACTATAGACGGGCAGCGTAAGACGAGATAACATGTAAGACAGCGCTCCAATGTGGTCTTCGTGTCCATGGGTAATCACTACCCCCCGCAGATTCTGCTGTCTCTCCAGAAGATAACTGATATCTGGAAAAAGCAAGTCGACCCCCGGCATCTCCTCGCCGGGGAACATAAGCCCGGCGTCAATGACAATGATGTCATTGCCGTATTCCAATGCCATCATGTTCTTACCGATTTCACCCAACCCACCCAGAGGGATGACTCTCAATTTATGTCTCGGCATGATCTTCTTCCCTTCATGTCATTCAAGGCATGATTCTAGAACAAGCTTAATTGGCGATCCTCAAGTACGTTTTGAGGCAGTTCTTTACACTGAGCCAGTATCTGCGGAATCCTCAGCATATCCATTTCAATGGTCCCGCGCAGAGAGCCTTGATGGAGAGCTGCCGCAGGATGATACATTGGATAGTATATGACACCGTCCACCTGTCGGGGCTTGCCATGAATCTTGCCTATGCTTTCAGCGGGGAAATACAGGGAGAGAGAGTGGCGCCCCAAAGTGACAATCATGCGGGGCTGAATGAGATCTATCTGACGGTCGAGCCATTTACGACAGGTCTGTATCTCTGCCGGTAGTGGTTCACGGTTCTGAGGAGGACGGCACTTGATTACATTAGCGATATAAACTTCCTCCCGCCGTAAGCCAACTGAAGCTAGCAACTGGTCCAAAAACTGCCCGGCCGGTCCGACAAAAGGACGTCCCTGCTGGTCTTCGTGCCACCCCGGCCCCTCACCAATAAAGAACAAGTCCGCGTCTTCGGCCCCCTCACCGGGCACCGCCTTGGTACGACCCTTAGCTAGATCACAATCCCGGCAAGCTACAATGTCCTGGTAAAGCTGGGCCAGAGCTGACATCTAATCCGATGGTAGCATATCTACCTACGTTGGTCAATTGGACTGATACGAAAGCGGAGGCGGCCCCACTCACTCATCCTGATCCTCGTCCTCATCCTGCTCCCAAATAGGCTCCGTAAACTGGTCGATGAATTCAGCCGTAACCCTCTTAGCTATCCTGTCCATTTCCTCGTCCACCTGCTCTGCCAGACGGCCAAGCTCGGACAAGTCAAGCGCAATTCCTAGTATTTTCGTCAGGATGCCAAGCACAGCCAGGGAGGCCTTGGGGTTTGCTATCTGCGTGGCATATGCTGGCACTTCACCCAGCAGGCAAATGCCCTGCATCCCCCTCTCTTTGGCCATTCCCAATATCAGTCCATTCAACCCGGCGATGCGAAGGTCGCCTCTGAGAATCACATTGTGTTTGCTTAGTTCGTCAACCAGGCCAGGATGTGTAGCCACCCCCCAAACCTTCATCTCTTCACTATGGTGGACGCGCGTTACCGCAGCAGCACAGCTATATATTGTCTCCGCTTTTAGTTTCTGCGCTACGTCCAGGACGCAGTTGACCAGTTCATATCCTTTGAAAACAGGCTGTTCCTCACCAATGAAGACCACCAAGCCCCTGCCCGCTCTTTTGGGCCGGCAATAATAGAACTTGCTCTCAGGAAAACGAGGGCTTTCAACCACATTGTCCTTCACTGTCACACCCACCGGTTCAAAGAAACTGACGGGATCGATCTCGCCTATTTCTACGGCATTTAGCTTCTCAACGAGATACTTCGCTGCTGTCAGAGAAACATCGCCAATGCCAGGCCAGGAGGCAAGCATGAAGCAACCCTTTGGGCTTGGCCGTTTGTAGAGCCTCACTGCGTCTTTCATATACATCCTAGCTTCCCTTTGCCGACACTGATACACGAGGGCAACATAAGTGAGGAGTCTGCAGAGTCCCGTCAACCCATCTTGCTTTCTGCCCTATGCCAAGAAGCTCTTCTAATACTCGATATACGTTGCCAGCAATCATAGCGTCCTTAACCCTCCCTACTACCTCCCCATTCTCTACCTTGTATCCCAGCACAACGTTGCCGCCGAAATCACCGCCCAGAAGATTACCCTGCTCAGCACCGATAACGTGCTCCACAATCAACCCTTCTTTCATATCCTGCACCATGGACTCAAAAGAGACGTCCCCTTCGCCTAAGATAAGAGAGCTTACGCCCGGTACGGGAATACTGCCGCTCGCTCGCCTGCCACTGCCGGTGCTCCGAGTGCCCGTCAAAGCTGCTGTCCGCAAATCATAGAAGAAATCTGTCACTACTCCGTCTGCGATAAGCCGCAGACGTTGACCCGGCACTCCCTCATCATCAAAAGGACAACTCCGAACTCCGTATTCTACGGTAGCATCATCCCATAGGCTCAGCCCTTTGTCAAAAACCTGCTGCCCCAGTTTACCCATCAATGGAGAAGCTCCTTCAAAGACTGTTTTGCCATTGAGGGCCAGCACTATGGGTGATAACAGGACGCTGGCAACTCCAAGAGGGGTGAAGATCACGGGCAGCACCCCGGCGGACAGGGCAGCTCTCCCTTTGGCCATCTCCAGTTGCCCTATCACCCTGGCAGCCAGGCCATCAACGCTGCCAAGCGGACGACAGGAGCTTTCGCTGTCACCCACAAACAGCATATCCGTGTCCTGAACAAGTATGCCTTCCAGGCTAAGGCTGAAGAAGCTCTTGTCATACGTTCCTTCACCGCCCTGGGAGTTCATTATGGAGACGGAGCTTGTCCCCTTGGTCACTTCAACATCGCAGAGGATACCGGGAGTATGGCTTGTGATCTTAGCTATAAGCTCCTTGCCGGCCTCAACCATCGTCTCCATAGCTATCTCCGGTACTTCGCAATCGAAGACACTCACTTCCGAGTAGTCCTGGTGAGACGGGAACTGAAAACTAGCCGGACCGCCAAATCGAGACGTCTCCACGGCCATGTCAATCAGAGCCTCCAATCCACCCCCGCCGCTAGCTGTAGCAAAGCCAATTCTGCCTGCCCGGAAAATCCGCAGGGCGATACTGCTGCGCTCCTTGGCCTGGACTTGTTTCAGTTCATTAGCTTCAAACTGTATCTGCGTTGAGCGAGAAGAAAGCAGGAAGACTTCAGCTTGCTCAGCCACCCTCTGGGCGGAGCGAAGAACCTGCAGAACCTGTTCCTTCTCAAATCCCATGTTTCACTACCTGAACAACATCAGAACCCAAAGATGAGGAAGCAAGATCACTGCTTGAAGTGCAGAACCACTTCGTTCTCTTCTCTTCAGAGCCAGCCCGTTGGTGCATCTTCAGGTCCTGCCCTGCGGCTTTGTCTCCAATACCGGCTGAGTCCCCCGTCTCGGCTGTTGCCGTAACGATCTCTCTGAGACAGACCATTTTAGACTGTCGATAACCGCTTTTCAAGTTATCGTCCTCGTTCAGTACCTTGGCGACACTTCTCTGGTGTCCTTGCGAAGAAGCCCGATGAATCCCGGGGATGAAGAGATTTCGAAGCGAGGTTTCTCATTCCAACTATGGCAGGCTTCGGCTTCGTGATGGGATTGCCACGCCCCGACGTGTCGGGCCTGGCAATGACGGGCAAGGCTATGTCAGGCTCCATACAGCTGACTCTCATTTGCGTTGCTGTTGTCATTTCAGTATTATGAATCCGATGGAAGTCAATGCGCTCATAGAACAGGTCAGCACTTACTTGCCCGATGACGAAGTAGCTGTGGTCAAGGCAGCCTATGAATTCGCTTCTCGGGCTCACGAAGGACAGGTGCGCAAGACAGGGGAGCCGTATTTAGAACATCCCTTGAATACAGCCATGTCGTTGGTTGACTTCCACCTTGATGCTGACGCCATAGCTGCTGCCTTACTGCATGATGTTCCCGAGGATTGTGGCGTGCCGTTGGAAGAAATCGAAGCCAGATTTGGGTCACAAGTAGCAAAACTGGTAGACGGAGTCACGAAACTGAACAAGCTCTCACGTCGCTCTCGAACGGAAGACACAAAGTCGACAGTCCAGGCCGAAAGCTTACGCAAAATGCTCCTGGCTACCGCTGAAGACCTGCGAGTGGTTATTATCAAACTGTCAGACAGGTTGCATAACATGCGCACACTGGGGGCTTTACCCCGGGAGAAACGGCGTGCCATTGCCCAAGAGACCCTGGAGATATATGCTCCGCTAGCGCACCGTTTAGGTGTGGCACAGGTCAAATGGCAACTAGAGGATCTAGCCTTTCGCTACCTGGAGCCGCGCTCATACCATCGAATTGCCCGCTTAGTAGCAGGGAAGAGAGTCGAGAGGGAAGCCTTCATAGACGAGGTCAGTCAGAAACTGTGCCAGGAATTGGATAAAGCAGGCGTCAAGGCTAAGGTTTCCGGCCGGCCAAAACATATCTACAGCATATATAGAAAGATGGGCAAGTATGATGCGCTGGGCAAGGAATTCAGTGATATCCATGACCTTTCCGCCTTACGTGTGTTAGTGGACTCAGTTTCAGATTGTTACAGGGCACTGGGGGCAGTGCACAATTGTTGGCGTCCTGTGCCCGAGGAGTTCGACGATTTCATCGCCAACCCCAAGAGCAATGGCTATCGGGCCTTGCATACTACGGTGATGTGCCAGGGCACGACACCGTTGGAAATACAAATCCGAACCCATGACATGCATCGCATCAGCGAATATGGAGTGGCTGCTCACTGGCTCTACAAAGAGGGGAAGGCAGGCAAGCATTCTGTAGAGGAGACGGCTTGGCTGAGGCAGTTGGGTGATTGGAGGGAAGAACTCGAAAGCGATGATTTCCTGGAGTCTATTAAGACGGACGTCCTTGTGGAGCGAGTATTCGTCTATACCCCCAAAGGCGAGATAAAAGAGTTGCCGAGAGGTGCCACTCCTCTCGATTTCGCTTTCCGGGTTCATACGGACCTGGGCTACAGATGTATTGGTGCAAAGGTGAATGGAAGGCTCGAACCATTGGATTATGTTCTTAAGAACGGCGATGTGGTGGAGATTATGGCCAGCAAGGGAGATAGAGGCCCCAGCCTGGACTGGCTTAACCCTGAGGCTGGCTATGTTAAGACGTCTCATGCACGAAGCAAGGTGCGTCAATGGTTCAGAAAGCAAGAACGAGGTCAGTGTGTTGAAGCCGGCAGGCAGATTTGGGATAAGGAACTTAAGAAGCTATTCGCCGGCTCGGTTAGTGTTGAGGAAGTAGCGCGTCTACTTGACTATGTCGACGCAGATGACCTTCTTGCTGCGCTGGGCAGCGCTAGCGTCACTGCTTCTCAGATAGCCCTCAAACTTAGTGGGGACCTGGAGCCGGTGGGAGAGGGGGTTACAGTTCAGCCTCCGCGGAAGGTTCGCCCGGTGAGTATCAACGTATTGGGTGTCGGTGACTTGCTTACTCGTTTGGCTAATTGCTGTCATCCTCTGCCTGGGGATAAGATTGTTGGCTATATTACTCACGGCCGGGGCATTACCGTACACCGGGGAGATTGCCTCAATATTATCAACGAAGACGACAAGGAAAGATTGATCAAGGTGGAATGGGGTGAAGTGGCACAGGTTTATCCTGTGATGATTCAGGTTGATGCCTGGGACAGAGTTGGCCTTGTCAGGGATATTAGTGCTATCATAGCCGAGGAAAGGGTGAATGTTACCGAGTTAAGCTCCGTCAGTCACCTCGATGATAGCGTCTCATTGCATATCACGTTGGAGGTGAAAAACGGCGTCCAGTTGAGTAAAATAATGTCTAGGCTCTATACCATCTGGAACGTAGTAAGCGTGATGAGAAAGGGGGAATAAGTGTCAAATATCAAGTCGGGTAACAAGGCAGCCAGGGCGGCAGAGAGAAAGCGGCTTCGGAACCGCTTAGTGCGCCGTAGTCTTAAGACCTACCTGACTAAGGCGAAAGTCGCAGCTGATGCCGGGGAAGAATCGGCACATCAGAAGACGATGACGGCCATAAGCAGTGTAGATAAGGCGGTGAGCAAAGGAATCATTCACAGGAACAAAGGCGCCAGGCTTAAGTCCTTCTTGATGAGCATCTTAGCTAAGGAACACAGAGCGAATAACTGATACATAGATGGCTACGAAGCCGCTTTCAACAAGGCAGAAACGAATTATCGGCGTTATCACCGGCTTTCTGCGTGAGAGAAGTATGGTTCTTCACTTCCGATTTATAGTTTAGTGCGATGCTATCCCAATTCCAAGCGGTAGGGCAGGCTCTCTTCACTCAAGGGCTCGTCTTTTCCCAGGGAGGCAACCTGAGCATCAAGCTTGGGGAGCATCTCGTTATTACCCATCGAGGTAGCACTCTGGGCTTCATTCAGGAAGGGGACTTGGTGGAGACCGGCGTAAGCAAGAACAATCGGGCTACCCCCCTGGCTTCAAAGGAACTGGAGATCCACCGCTGTATCTATAAGAACACTTCGGCATCGGCAGTGGTCCATGCACATCCTCCTTACGCCGTTGCCTTATCATTCACGGAAGAGGAGATCGTGCCCTGCGAT
Source organism: Dehalococcoidia bacterium (assembly GCA_004376695.1). Classification (GTDB taxonomy): domain Bacteria; phylum Chloroflexota; class Dehalococcoidia; order GIF9; family AB-539-J10; genus RBG-13-51-36. Next base: position 15,473 of record SOJB01000102.1, read on the forward strand.
CTAGAGGGGCAGATCTTGTTGTCCAGGGTACCCGTCCTAAGCACGGACGCGATGGCAAAGCTCGAAGACCTTGCGGGGGAGATAGCCAGGCTACTGAACGAGTACAGGGTCGTTCTGGTGCGGGGTCACGGGAGCTTTGCCGTCAGTCAGTTATTGGAGGAGGCCTATTACTACACGTCTGCCCTGGAGCAGAGCTGCCGCCTCCTTTACCTGCTGAAGACTCTCAAGGTAGTCCCGGGGTGACCGTCACTTAGGAATTCGCCTATAACCCTGCTGATTCAGGCGAAAACAGGTAATACCAGTCGGAGTACTCAGGGGTTTTCCCCAGCATCACTTGTGCGAAGAGTTTCTGTAGTGCGGCGGTTATCTCGCCAATCTTGCCCGTCCCCACCGGGCGACGGTCAATTTCCAATATGGGGGCTATGTCGGATGCTGTCCCGGTGAAGAAGCACTCTTCAGCCACATAGAGTTCGCTTCTGTCAACCGGCCTTTCAATCGTATCGATGCCTAACTCGTTCTTGGCCAGTTTCATGACCGTGTCCCTAGTAATGCCCATGAGGATGTTGTCGTATGAGGGAGGTGTTAACAGTCTCCCCCCCAGCACAAGGAAGATATTCTGGCCGCTGCCTTCGGAGACATGCCCGCCCTGAGTCAACAGTATTGCTTCGTCAAAGCCGTTCTCAAGGGCCTCGGTCTTGGCCAGGGCGCTGTTTACATAAAGGCCACAGATCTTGCCCCGAGGCGGAATCATGTTATCATCCACGCGATGCCACGATGAGACGCAGCAGCGAACACCCTTCTCTGTATCAAGGTAAGTAGGAAATGTTGCCACGACAATGAAGAAGTCATCGTCCAGATTGTGCAGACGGATGGCCAGGTTCTCGGAGCTCTTGTAGGCTAGAGGGCGGATATACACGTCTTCCCGGTAGCCGCTTCTTGCCAGAAGCTCCGACGTCAACTGGCAAAGCTCATCAACTGAGTAGGGAAGATTCATCTTCAGGATACGACAGGACTCAAGCATGCGTTTATAGTGGTCCCGGACTCTAAAAAGGCAGAACTGTCCCCGATCGCTATCCCAGTTGCCGCGAATCCCGTCGAAGCAAGCGGTGCCGTAGTGGAGAGCTTGCGTCAGGATGCCGAGCTTCGCCTCGGATAACGGCATAAACTGCTTATGGAAAAAGGCATAAGGCGGCATCTTGCTTCCCTCTCTTCTTATTGCAGGCGAATTCAATCACAATTATACTGTAGGCTTAACCTCAAAACAAGGTTCTGCCTTTGGGTCTGTCATCAGCACCAGACCAACGGACGTGAACCTACAATCCTGGAACACCGGCTGACCCGAGTGCAAAGGGATAACCGCTGGCTTGTTTGCCGTCGTGTACAGTAGCTGTGCCAGGCAACGTTGCCAGATTTGCTGTCTGCTGTTCCTCTCGCCCGACGTCCAAGGAGTGTACCACGAGCTGGTCGACTTCATGGCCAACCAACTGGTTTTCACAGGTTTGCTCGGAACAACCTGTCCCGTTCAGATGGTCTTTGCCCATTCAACGGCGTTCACGAAGATCTGCAAGCCATCCCCACAATTCCGCGGGGTCTCTCTGCCCCACCTCGGGTGCTGTGTCCAGCGGACAAAACGCTCAGGATGCGGCATCAGCGCGAAGATACGTCCGGAGGCATCACATATGCCAGCTATGTTGCCGAGTGAACCGTTCGGGTTATGAGGATACCCGGCCGAAATCCCTCCTTTTTCATCAGCGTAGTACAGAACTGCATTCAAGCTCTCCGGTACACCGGTTGCAGCAAACACCTTACCCTCTCCGTGGGCAACGGGAAGGTACATATTGCCTATGCCCCTCGTGAAAACACAAGGAGTTGTTTCGTTAATGCGCAGATGAACCCAACGGCATTCGAACCTTCCCGAATCGTTGGTGGCAAGCGTCAACGATCCGGGATTTGCATCCCCGCATCCCGGCAGGATGCCGGCTTTCAGCAGAACCTGAAAACCGTTGCAGATCCCCAGGATGAGCTTTCCATCATCAACAAATCTGCGAATGTCCTCATCGAGCTTCAGCCTCAGTTCATTGGCCAATATCTTCCCGGCTGAAATATCATCGCCATAGGTGAAGCCCCCGGGTATCACCATTATCTGGAATGAGGGAAGCAGTTTCTCTTCGAGCACGAGTTCACTAATCTGCGCGGATTCCACTACTGAGCCAGCCAGTTCAAAGGCAAACGCGGTTTCCGCGTCACAGTTGGTCCCAGGGGCGTGTAGTATTAGCGTCCTCACCTTAGCCATTAATCGAATATCCTACCAGCGGAGCGGCTTCTGCCACGCTTCCTTTAGTTCGGCAAGCGATGCCCAAAGAACCCTCTTACCTGAAATGCCATACACATCCAAACTTTGTTCGTTTGTGACCCGCCCGATGGCAGCGAAATCGACTCCGGTCATCATATTCTCAAACTCGGTCTTGTGTTCTGGAGCCACCTCTACCAAGAAACGCGTATTGGATTCAGAGAAAAGTGCAAAATCGTCTCGACTTATCGGTTCACCCAGCGGGACCTCCCTTAGACAGATTTCCACTCCGAGCCCCCCGGCAAATGCCATCTCAGCAGCGGCCACCGCAATGCCACCCTCGCTGCAATCATGACAGGCCTTGACCAGGCCGTCCTCCACTGCTACGCTAAGAGCATCCATGAGCTGCTTCCCTCTCCCCGGATTCACCTTGGGCACATTGTTTCCTATGTAGCCATGAATGCTGTAGTAGTGCGAACCACCTAACTCATTCCAGGTAGTGCCAACGATGTAAATGAGATCGCCCTCTTGCTTGCAGTCCATGGAAATCGCCCTGTTCACGTTTGATATCACTGACACCGCGGATATCAGAAGTGTAGGCGGAATACAAATGCTATCGTTTTCAGTCTCATATTCATTGTAAAGGCTATCCTTGCCGGAGATAAACGGAGTCTCGTATCTAACTGCCATATCGTAGCACGCCTGCGCTGCTCTCACTAAGCCACCCAGTCTGTCCGGCTTTTCTGGGTTGCCCCAACAGAAGTTATCGAGCAGGGCTACCTTTCGAAGATTACCGCCGACGGCAACAATCTGCCTCAACGACTCATCTATGGCAGAAGCGGCCATCCAGTAGGGATCGATATCCCCGTATTTGGGATTGATGCCGTTAGATATGATGATACCCATGTCAGAATCGAGCACAGGTCTGATCATGGCAGCGTCGCTGGGACCGTCATTGCCGGTTCCTACGAGAGGTTTGAGAACACTACCGCCCTGTACCTCATGATCATATTGGCGTATCACCCATTCCTTGGAGCAAACATTCCACGACCCGAGAATCTGCAGCAAGTCTTTCCGCAGGTCAGAAGGTTGAGAAAAGTCTGGCTCCGAGAACCGCGGCGCTTCCCAAACTGCCTCGCGCTCAATCTGCGGCAGACCGCCGTGAAGGAATTCCATATCAAGGTCGCCAACCGGATTCCCGTCATAGAAGAGCTGAAGACGCCGGTCGCCAGTGAATTCACCAATGACCGTAGCTTCCACATCTCGGCTCCGGAAAAGGGCAGTCAACTGCTCAATGCTGCCTTGTGGAACGGCGAGCACCATTCGCTCCTGGGATTCGGACAGCCATATCTCTCTATATGAGAGTCCTGAATACTTCAAAGGGACTCGCTCCAAATAGACGCGTGCCCCTGTCTTTGCCGCCATCTCTCCCACTGCTGATGAAAGGCCTCCCCCACCACAATCAGTGATCCGCCGATACAGTCCTAAGTCTCGTGCCTTCATAAGAACATCAATCACCTTCTTCTCCATGATGGGATTCCCTATTTGAACTGAACTGGCAGAAACACTCTCAGATTCTCTGGTAAGGTCAGCGGAGGCAAAGGTGACGCCATGAATTCCGTCACGCCCGGTTCTACCGCCCACGAGTACGACCAAATCCCCCGGTTCCTGCTGGCGTATCTGACTCATGCCTGTCGGTATCAGTCCCACTGTTCCGCAGAAGACCAGCGGGTTTCCTACATATCGTTCATCAAAGAGTACGGCCCCATTAAGTGTCGGAATGCCGAGGCGGTTTGCATAGTCGGCCACTCCGGCACGAACGCCTCTGAA
>SOJB01000113.1 GCA_004376695.1 Dehalococcoidia bacterium
TCGAACATGCTGCTGCTGGACAGGCTATGCAGAACCTCAGTGAGCATGGCAACGTACTGATCCACTTCATCGCGGTCGAACTGAATGACCTTGTCTGCCATCTTCCGGCAATAATCGCAGCGGTGACATTCAGAGAGGCAGTTCTGCTTCCTGAAGAAATCCACAAAACCTTCCAGAGCCTGATTATCGATATGGAGTTTAGGCGGCGGCGCAACGGTGTGGCTCTGTAAGCCCGGTAAGCCTGCATTGATGAACCCAATCTTCGGAGTAAGGACATTCAGAATATCATGCAGGTTTCCCTCATAGTGACCCGATGAATATGCCGCGGCGGCATTCAGAATCCGCTCGCTGGACATCGCCCTGCCGCTGATTTTGAATATCTCGATGCCTATTTCTTCGTAAGCCTGCAAATCCTCAGGCCTTACCCAGCGGCACTTGAGGTTTTGAGAGACATCACGGAGCCTGTCCAGAGTACAGCGAATCGTGCAATAGTCCACATAGCAGCCGCTAACCGGGTTGTAGCTCTGGCTGGCATGTCCCAGCCCATCATGGTGGTAATATTCGTAGGGACACTGGTACAGACAGAGGTTGTTCGCCAGCATGATGATCTCACAACTCACCGCGCTCCTGATGGCCTTGAGCGTGTTGAAATCCCTGTTCACGTTGAAATCCAGGTTGATGGCATCTGCGCCCAGCGACTCGAAGAAGCTGGCTCTGGCTACGCTGTCCACGTGAGCTATCGTAGATATCCGTATCCTAAGGCGCGGGAACTGACGTTTTATGAGCTCAACCAGATAAGGGATAGTTACCGTGACGCTATCGACATCAATGCTGCTGATCCATTCAAGATGCTCCAGCAATTCTCGATGGGTATTCTCATCCCACTCCATATTACTCATGCTGGGAGCGTTGAGGAGGTAATCAAACCTCAGACCTGCTGCATGGGCCCGTTTGACATACTCCTCCGCCTGACCTTGCACCATGTCGACGTTGTCGGGACTTGAGCCCCCGGTGCCGATAAGTGAGGTGGGCAATACGCCATATAGCTCTATGCCGGCTTCCAGCCTGCTCAACGGCTCTATCAAAGCCGGATCCCAATTCGTTGGCACTAGCAGCCGCATGTTACCTCACTATGCCGGGGAATGCCCGCACGACGCCGTGTATCCATGTCCCGCCAGACGCCTTCCTTCATGATTAGCCAGAACATCTTGTATATCGTATTGCGATGCATTATGAACGCAGCGAAGCTCTTTGTCAACATTTTCGAACCGCAAGGTGATGCCGTGCGTCCTCTCGGCATCTGCATATAGCTGGATAGAGGCAATACCGGGCAGCATCAGATCAGTGTGTTGTGAGGGTCGCGGTTTAAGGGAACGCTCCGCCATCGATGGTGATGACTTGTGCCGTGATATAGCCGGCTCTTTCGCCGGCAAGAAAGGCTACCAGTTCAGCCACATCCTCCGGCTGACCCAGTCGCTGCAGCGGAATCATAGCCAGCAAGCCATCTCTCGTCTCGGCAGGCAGCTTGTTCGTCATCTCGGTAACGATGAAGCCAGGGGCTACGGCGTTGACGGTGATGTTGCGGGAACCCATCTCTCGGGCGACGCTCTTGGTGAAGGCGATGATTCCCCCTTTAGAAGCGGCGTAGTTGCATTGCCCTGCGTTCCCCACTCTACCGACAACAGAGGAAAGACTTATGACGCGTCCCCATTCCTGCCTCATCATATGCCTCACGGCAAACTTGGTGCACAGGAAGGCTCCGCGCAGATTGGTGTCGATTACAGCGTCCCAGGCGTCGTCAGACATTCTCAGAAGAAGGGTATCCCTGTTGATGCCGGCGTTGTTTACCAGAATGTCGATTTTGCCCCATTTCTCAGCTACCTGGTCCACCATGGCCCTCACTGCTTCACTGTTCCGGACATCAGCTTCGACGGCTATGGCTTCCCCACCCGTACGGACTATGCTCGCCACCACATCATCAGCATCAGCCTTGTTGCTGGCCTCGATCGCCACATAGTTGACCGCCACCCTGGAACCGAGGCTGGCAAGCTTGAGGGCGATGGCTTTGCCTATGCCACGAGAGGCACCGGTTACGAGAGATACCTTCCCTTCTAGTTCCATGACTCTCCTTCAGTCGCTGACGCGTTTCAGCACCAGGCAGCAGTTCTCGCCACCTAAGCCAAAGCTATTCTTCAGACAAACGTTCACCTGGGCCTTGCGGGCTACATTGGGGACGTAGTCCAGGTCGCAATCCGGATCGGGGGTCTCGTAGTTCACGGTCGGGTGAATAATCCCCTTGTTGATGATCAATAGTGCGGCGATGGTCTCAGTAACGCCGGCAGCGGTGATGATGTGCCCGATCATGGACTTGGTGGAGCTTATGGGAATCTTGTAAGCGCGTTCTCCGAACACCAGCTTGATGGCTTTCGTCTCACAGGCATCATTCAGCTTTGTACTGGTGCCGTGAGCGTTGATATAGTCGACATCCTCAATCTTCGCCCCGGCATGTTGCAGAGCGGTGCGCATGGCGTAGGCCTCCGACTCAGGGGCGGGCGCAGTTGCGTCGTGGGCGTCGAAAGACCATCCTGCGCCGGCAAGCTCAGCCAGGATGGGTGCGCCCCGTCTTTTGGCATGCGCATAGCTTTCCAGAACAATCAATCCGGCACCCTCGCCATAGACGAAACCATTGCGGTTGAGGTCGAACGGGCGACACGCTTTGGACGGATCCGGCTCACGGGTGACGGCCCCCAGGACATCTAACCCGGCAATACTAACGGGCTCCAGGCTGGCATCGGATGCTCCGGCTACCATCACATCGGCGTAACCCAGGCGGATGAAATTCGCCGCCGTGCCTATGGCATCAGTGCCGCTGGCACAAAGACTATTCACGGCGCCGTTAGGGCCTTTAGCCCCCAGCATCATCCCTACCTGCATTGATGCCCCGCTAGGGGTTGACTTGGTGATGAAGAGCGGGTCGGCTCTTCTGGGACCCACTTTCTGATACAGGTCCCATCCCCTGACGACGTAGCCTTGCTCCGTCATAGTAGAAATAACAACACCTACTCGCTCAGGGTCTTCCTGGGTCATGTCCAATCGGGCTGACAGTATTGCCTCTTTGGCAGCAGCAATGGCAAACTGGATGGTCCTTGAAGTCCGGTCAACTACCTTTAAGTCCATATACTTAGTCGGGTCAAAGCCTTTGACCTCGGCACTCACTTTCACCCGGAAGTTGCTCGTATCAAAGCGGGTGATGGGACCGAAAGCCATTTTCCCCGCCACTAATCCCTGCCAGAACTCATCTACACTTAAGCCCAGGGGGTTAATGGTGCCCATGCCGGTGACTACCACCCGCGGTATATTCATTGTGCCCCAGAAATTCTTCGAGTTATCAGAAACTCCAGGCGTGTTCATTCTCCTCCCTTTCCAGCAGCGGCGAAGAGTCCTACGGAGGTGCCGCCATCAACGACAACGGTCTGTCCTCTTATCATGAAGGCCTCTTCACTGCACAGAAAAGCAACTACATTAGCGACGTCTTCGGGAGTCACCATTCTTCCCGCCGGCGTTACGTAATGACTATCTTTTGCCAACCCTTCTTTGAAGTAGAACTTCAGGGCATCTGTCGCCACAGCGGAAGCAGCTACAGTATTGACGCAGATATTTTGAGCTGCCAGCTCTATTGCCAGGTAGCGGGTCAGCGCCTCCAGGGCCGCCTTGGAGACTCCCACGACGGTGTAATTCGGCAAGACAAACGACGAACCCAGGCTGGAGATGCTGACCACCTTACCACCCCGTCCCTCCATCAGCCTGGCGGCCCTCTGTGTACAGAGCAAGAGGGCTCTGGCGTTGATGTCCATCGTCCATTCCCAGGCCTTACTATCGAGCTCCAATGCGGGGCGGCCTACGCCTGAGGCAGCGTTGTTGATGAAGATATCCAGGCGTCCGAATTTGCTGCTAATCGTGTCGAACATCTCGTCGATTTTTGCCGCGTCTCCCACATTAGCCCGAATGATCTCAGCCTTCACCCCCAGGGCCTCGATCTCCTTAGCGGTTTCCAGCGCCGCATCGCGGTGGCGGAAAAAATTGACAATAACATCGGCACCCTGCGAGGCAAGCTTCAAGCCGATCGCCTTACCGATGCCCCGCCCGCCCCCTGTCACCAGGGCCAGCTTGCCTTCAAGGGACATGGTTAGACCTTCTCCGTCTGTGGTACCTTGCTCTCGACATAAGAGACGAAATCGCCGAAGTTCTGGAACTTCTGGGCTACCTCGTCAGGGATTTCGATGTCAAAGAGCTCTTCCACCGCCACCAATGCCTGCACCACATCCAGGGAGTCTGCCTTGAAATCCTTGAAGGTGCTTTCCCGGGTGATAATGCTCTTGTCGACACGGGTGATCCTGGCCACGATGTCCCTTATTTGCTCTTCAATAGTCATAACTTACCCCCTTGGTCGAATTTCGCTAACTCCAACTTCAGGCTTTCAGTAGTCCTGGCTTTTACTGCATTCTTGGCGCTCTCTATGGCATTGGCTATACGGGGCGCCCGGCTGGCTCCATGGGCTATCTTGACGACCCCGTCAATACCCCACAGAATACCACCCCCTCCCTTCTCAGTTTCACTGGATATCCTGGTTGCCTGAAACAGTTTGTTGAATAGTAGTTTAACCGAAACTCCCAGAAATGGGTACTTCCTAAGCTTCTGCTCCGCCCAGTCCCGGGCGTGCCCCCCGATGCTCTCATAGAACTTCAGAAGCACGTTGCCCACAAATCCGTCGCAGACGATGACATTGGCCTTGCCGCTTAAGACCTCATTGCCCTCTACATTGCCGACGAAGCTAAAGCCGCTGCTCTTGAGAAGAGAGTGAGCTTCGCGCACCGCTTCATTCCCTTTGCCCTCTTCAACGCCGGTGCTCAGCAAAGCTATCTTGGGGTCGGTGATGTTAAGGAACTTCTTGGCGTAAACCGAGCCAACGATGGCAAAGTCCAGGAACTGATGCGGCTTGCAGTCCACGTTCGCTCCGAGGTCTACCATCACGGTATTCGGGGCAAAGGTGCCCAGAGAGCCGACGATCGCCGGGCGGTATATCCCCTCCAGCATGCCCATGTATTGAATGGCGCTTACCGCAGCGGCGGCACTGGATCCGGCACTGACAAATGCGTCTGCCTCGCCTGATTTCACCATCTTTGCTGCTACGGCTACGGAGCAATCAGGCTTGCGACGGATTGCCGCCACAGGCGACTCATTCTCCTCGATGAACTCGCTCGCTGCCGCCACGTGGATGGACGAATTCTCAGCAGACCCGTACCTGGCCAGTTGATTCTCCAGAATGCTTGCCGACCCAACCAGGAATATTTCCACATCGCCTTGCTGAGCTGCGAGCACTGCCCCTTTGACTATCTCCTCAGGAGCATAGTCACCACCCATGGCGTCGACTGCCACCCTTACTCTGCTGTCTTGAGCTATACTCCTACTCCTGACCACGTGAGAACTTCGCTGTTGCCTCCCCTGCGACTACTACTTCGCCCTTCTGATTGCGGACCTCAAAACTGCAATTGGCATATGATACACCATCTTTCTTTTCGATGGAATTCACTGTGGAACTGATGGTCAAAGTATCTCCCGGACGTGCCACCTCCTTGAACTTGGCGCGAAGCCTACCGCCTGACAGCCAGTTTCCGCCAAAGGCCACTGTCATCATCTCTGACACATAAGCCAGGTTAAGCATGCCATGAGCAATAGTGCCGCCAAAAGGAGTCTTAACAGCGAAGGATTCGTCCACATGTATGGGGTTAAAATCACCCGAAGCCTCGGCATAGAGGTTGATCTTCTCCTGGGTGATATGTTTCACTACCGGAGGAAGGGTCTTGCCTTCGTTAATATCTGTAAGCATTTGTCTTCTAGGCGGGCAACGCTATAGTTGCCTTTCCTGACTGCACCTTTTCCTTGCTCTGGTCGAGAATCTCCAGCTCCAGGATCAACATGCCCATCTTGCCTCGGGCTATCTTCTGCACCACCCTGATGTGACATTCCACAGTAGTGCCGATGGGCACCGGCTTGAAGAACTCCAGGTCCTGTGAGGCATGTATGGCGACTGTGCCGGGCGGCAGCGAAATAGACCCTGCCATGGTCGCAATGGCACAGGCTGTGATGGCCAGCGGTGGCACAAAGCCATCGGCTGCGCCGTCCACGGCTTCCACATACTTGGAGACGAGCGATGCGCTCAGTTCATAGGTGGTCGGGGGGAATTCGTAACCGGGTACTAGGTCTTCGTATTTAACAGCTTTTCCCTGCATCTGACCGGCTCTCACTACATCGGATAACTATGTATAGTAAATTATACACTAGCTCGGGCTATTGTCAAATCTCCGTCCTGAACGAGTCGGCACTTTCTCGCAGGAAGAAGCCGGCCGCGCCAGGAGTTCCTTCAACTGCCCGTGGCCACTTTGCTGAGCAGTGGGCTCGGCAGGGTTCGAACCTGCGACCAACCGGTTATGAGCCGGCCGCTCTGCCACTGAGCTACGAGCCCATTCTTCCACCCATGAAAAGTTCCACTTTTCATGGCAACCAAATTTGCGTGGAGCGGGAGACGGGACTCGAACCCGCGAC
>SOJB01000095.1 GCA_004376695.1 Dehalococcoidia bacterium
AGGCTTGTTGCAGAAACAAGGGATTATAGCTGTTGAGACTGAGTCGCAAACATATGGTCTGTCCAGTGGTGCCACTCAGTCGCGTATCACACTGACGCTGAGGACTCGGGATACGTATCAGACGGAGCGGAGCGAATGTGGCAGTGTACATATACTGGGCTCACCGCGGGACGAAACAAAGATGCTCCTTGACGTAGATGAAGCTCTTTGTCCGAGGGAAAAGCTCTCCGCTCTTCAGGACGACCTCGATTTTGTTCTCGGCTCATACGAGATCAGGTGGTAGACGAGAAGCTTTCAGACCGCGACCGGGTTGCCAGGAAAACGAAGCAAGAACGCAGAGAGAGGCGCCGAGAAAAGAAAAAGGCCAAACTGCCCCAGCATGGCAAGAGCCTGGCAAGGGTATACAGAGATGCTGTGTCCAAGAGAGCCCGGGCCACGAAAGACGACAAGCAGTCAAGCTAAAGCCTGATAGCTGCTATGATAAGGGGATTCCTTTTCCGAGGTCCGCTGATAGTCCTGATTTGTCTTGCCATCGGCTTCGCAATAGTCTACGGTGGCGAGTGGTTGCTCCAGCGATTCGGGTGCCTGGGCCCTTGATGTCCAGCTTTCGCTGGATGTGAAGGCACCGGAAGATCATTCATCTTAGCTTGTTCGGCGCATTGAGCAGGCTGCGGAGCATTGCTTGCATTCACCGTCACATGGCTCAGCATGAATGATTACGCTGGCCTCGCGCAGCGAGTCTCTTATCTCTGTCTCAACCTGGTTGCATACTTGATGGGCCTGTTCCAGAGTGATGTCCCTGGCCATTACCAGATGCAGGTCTACGTAACTCCAGCTTCCAGCCCGACGTGTCCGTAGCGCATGGTAGCCAGACACTTCGCGGCAGTGTTTGCTTAGACTGGCTTCAATAGCTGCCTGTTGGGGAGGAGGCAGCTTTTCATCAAGCAGTCCTGACATCGGCTTACGGACAGTATCAATGGCCAATTTCAGGATGTAAATGGCGACTCCAATAGCAATCACAGGGTCGATGATATTGAACCCGCTGAATCGCACCACTGCCAGTCCCGCCAACACGGCTGAGGCCGAGTAGACGTCGGCGGCAATATTGCGCGCGTTAGCTTCCAGGGCCACTGAGCCAGTGGTCTGCGACACTCTACGTAGATGCCGAGACAGGAAGATGCTCACTACTATGGAGACCACCATGACAGCTATTCCCGCTTCGGCGAGTTCAATGACGGAGCCTTCTCTTATCCGTACTATCGCGGAGTAGATTATCAGTCCGCCGGTGATGAAGATGAGAACGCCCTGCGCAACGCCAGCGATGTCCTCTGCCTTGCCATGGCCGTACGGATGTTCTGCGTCGGCCGGCCTGGCCACAATGCGAATAGCGGAGAAGGTGATTATTCCGGCAAACAAATCTAGTAAGCTATCGGCTGCCTGCGCCAGTACGCTGATACTCCCGGTCAGCCAGCCAACCGTTACCTTAAGCGTTATCAGACCTACGACTACAACAATCAGTAGCCTGGCAGCCCCTGCCTTTGTCGAAAACATCGTATTCTGTTTCGTATCCTCCCGGATGCCGAATTTCAGCGGACTAGAAGTGTACAGCGGTATCTCCATCAAAGCAATTATCTGGCTTTGTAGCCGTGAGACAATCACTCCTGTAATGCTTCGGGGCTGTGAAACAGGAGGTGGCCGGCTATAGATTGGCAGCATGATTCGAACAGGTCTCGCAAAATGGGCTATAATGGCCGATTGTGGATGACCCTGTGAGCAACGATGCCTCGAAAAGAGCGATGCTCCTTGTCGCCACGCTGACCTTCTTTCTCTTTCCCTTCATGGTTTCTTCTGTCAATATTGCCCTTCCTCGGATTGGGAGAGACCTATCATTGGATGCGGTCACGTTGGGTTGGGTTGCCACGGCGTACCTCCTGTCCTCGGCAGTTCTTCTCGTTCCCTTTGGCAGGATAGCAGACATACACGGCAGGAAGAGGATTTTTGTCATCGGCATGGTTATCTTCACAGCCGCATCTTTCTTGTCAGGTCTGGCAAGCTCTGGCATCACGCTTATCTCCTTTCGGGTTTTGCAGGGAATCGGCGTTGCCATGTTTGCCGGGACTGGAATAGCATTGCTCACCTCGGTATTCCCTGTCGATGAGAGGGGAAAGGTCCTGGGGATAAACGCAACGGCGGTCTATGCCGGCCTTGCCCTGGGCCCGGTTTTGGGTGGGGTCCTCACGCAACATCTTGGCTGGAGGAGTATCTTTTTCTTAACTGTGCCCCCGGGATTGGCTGTTATCGGCGTCGTCTTATGGAAGTTGAAAGGTGAATGGACCGGTGCGAGGGGAGAGAAGTTCGATTTTGCCGGCTCTATGATCTACAGCCTTGCGCTTGTAGCTCTGATATACGGTTTCACTCTTTTGCCAGCGATGTCGGGACTAGGGTTAGTTATAGGGGGTGTCGTAGGGCTTTCGGCGTTCGCCAGGTGGGAAATGAGAATCGAGAGCCCGGTCCTGGATATGAACCTCTTCAGAAACAGCAAAGCCTTCAGTTTTTCCAGCCTGGCCACGTTGCTTCAATATAGTCCCCTGCTGGCCGTGTCCTTCCTCGTAAGTCTTTATCTGCAGTATGTGAAGGGATTCAACCCTGAAACCGCGGGCTTGATTCTGGTAGCCATGTTCGCTATGTCGGCTATTATTTCGCCGTGGGCCGGCAGGCTTTCGGACAGGATTGAGCCAAGGATAATCGCGTCAGCGGGAATGGCATTAACCACGGCAGGAGTCGCCATCTTCGTCTTCTTAAGTGAGAAGACTCCCCTGGAATTAGTCATCGGCAATATGATCCTGGTGGGGCTGGGGCAGGCTCTTTTCGCGTCCCCCAACATCAACGCGGTTATGAGCTCTGTGCCGGAGACTGCCTACGGAGTAGCCTCGGCAATGGTCGCGACGATGCGACAGATTGGCATGGTCTTCGGCATGGGAATCGTTATGCTGATGTTCGCCCTGTACATAGGGAGGGTCGAAATCACGCCGGAATACTATCCACTCTTCCAGGAAAGCATGAGGACATCGTTCATTATACTCGCGATCCTCTGCTTCGGTGGCATCTTCGTTTCACTTGCCAGAGGAAAGGTGCGCTAGGGTTCCCTTCAGGGTAGGCGGGTTATCTCAGAGGATGGATCCTTGTGTCGCTCAAACTCTATTCCGGCTTCGCGGAACAGGTCTATGAAGGAATCATCGGCGTAGTTGCCAAAGGTGACGAAGCGCCTTATCCTGGCATTGACCAGCATCTTAGCGCAAAGCACGCACGGACTGTGGGTGCAGTAGATGGTGGAGCCTTGGAGGCTGATGCCGTGAAGCGAGGCCTGTATGATGATATTCTGCTCGGCATGAATACCGCGGCATATTTCATGCCTGGTTCCAGATTCTATGCTCATCTCGTCCCTGAGGCAGCCCAGTTCAAGACAGTCTTTGAGGCCGGCGGCAGCCCCGTTGTAGCCGGTAGCCAGTATATGCTTGTCCCTCATTGCCACAGCGCCCACATGATGGCGCCGGCAAGTGGAACGTTCCGCCACCACAGAAGCTATCTTGAGGGAGTATTCATCGATGCCGGGTCTCGTTTTCCTTTTCATATCAAAGCAGATATAACTCGTTCCGTCTGCCTCTCCATCTCCTCCAGCGAAGTGTCGTTTACTATGGCGAAATCAGCCATGGCGATCGGCCCACCCTTGTTGCTGTTCTCTATCTCTGATTTGTCGCGACTGGCTGCTTCCTCGAGCGTTAAGGGACGTACTTGTCTACTGGCAAGCCTTCGATACCTGGTTGCCGGTGATGCCCAGACGGCAACTGTACTGAACTGCCCACCGTAGTACTCCTTCAACAGAATATGCTCCTCCCACGAGTAAAGCCCGTCTACCACAACATGCGATGATCCCAGTGAGCTATTAATCTTGGGCAGGTTCAACTCGGCGTATGCGGCCATCCCGTGTGTTCTTCTCAGTTGTTGCCTGACATAACGCTCGTTTGCCTCATTACGCTCAAGTCTCAGCTTCTTGAGCTCCTGGTCTGTAATATCCCCGAACCGTACTTTCTTGAAGCCATGCTCTTCAAACACCCTGGTTGCTTCGGACTTGCCGGAACCTGCCATGCCGACAATTGCTACCACTTTCATGGCTTACATATAATCCACAAATGCATTGCGCAGGTGCTTATATTAACAGGATTCGGGCAACTAGGATAGGGTGTTTGCGTTGATGACATCTCGATGGCGTTCTGCGCTTCTCGCCATCGCTGACAACGCGAAACATCTCGGTGCCTTGTCTGGCACTTCAGCATGGATTATACTGGATGCCGATAACTCGGGCTGTCACGGTTTGATCTGCTGGTGAACGAATGCTCGGTATCCTTTGCAGAGAAGATATTCTGAACTTGTTGAAGGAGAATCCTCCTTTGGTGGACAACTTGTGTGACATTGAGCAGCAAGTTCAACCCAATGGCATAGATTTGACCCTGAAGGAAGTAGCGCTGCTTTCTTCACGCGGCAGCCTGGGCCTCAACAATGAAAGCAGAGTGATCTCCGGTACCTCCCCCCTCGTTTTTGACGGACTGGGGCGTGTAGACCTTCTCCCCGGTTGTTATCTGGTCACTTATAACGAGGTGGTTAATCTTCCCAGGAACATAATGGCTCTGGCGACTCCGCGGTCAAGTCTTCTTCGCTGCGGGGTCAGCATTCACAGCGCAGTTTGGGATGCCGGCTATTCGGGCAGGTCGCAGTCACTCATGGTGGTCTACAATCCGCAGGGACTTCGCCTACACAGGAACGCTCGGATTATCCAGATGGTCTTCTTCCTCTTGAGCGGCGAGGTCACCCAGGGTTATCGAGGCGTATTCCAAGGGGAGAACACCTGACAGGGTTCTTGGGTCGCGACTGGTTCTGGCTACCTGCTAGCTTTGTTGCTTGCTCCAGTCCGGGATCTCATTAGTTATTGCGCACCTATCTTCTTGGCGACCTTCCGGAAATGGAATCCCTGAGCAGCAAGTGTGATCGACAAAGGGAAGGTTCTCGGTTTCTTCAGCAATGTCCAGCCAAACAACTTCCAATAGTGCAGCCTTCCCTTTTCCTGAACCCCCAACGCCCATGTGACCCTTATGAAGGCAATGAGATGGAGAAGAGAGAACTTGATTCTTCTTCTGGTGTCGGGCTTATACTCCTTCAGGAACGTTATGATGCGGTCATAATACGGCTTCGGCGCATAGATTGTATCTACAACATGCTTATAGCCCCTGGTAAGCGCCTCGTGACCCATCGTGGGGATGAAGTTGGTTGAGCCGTCTGTATTGTCCCCGCTGCCGCCTGGTAGTAGACGGTTCCCCCCTTTGAGTCGTTTGTATAGTCTTGTCCCGGGCGGAGCCATCAGCACACCAACCATGGCGGTGACGATTCCACTCTTCTGGATGAAGTCAATCTGGCTCTTGAAGATGGAAAGCGGGTCGCTATCAAACCCGAGGATGAACCCTCCCTGCACCTGCAGGCCGTAGTTCTGTATCTTCCTGACCGAGGCCAGCAAATCACGATTCTTGTTGGGTAGTTTGTTGCATTCGACTAAACTCTCTTCATTGGGGCTTTCGATGCCGACAAATACGGTGTCAAACCCTGCCCTGGTCATGAGTCGCATCAGTTCTTCGTCGTCGGCAAGATTGATCGATGCTTCGGTGAAGAATGCGAAGGGATGTTTCCTTTCCTCCATCCATTTGATTATCGCCGGCAGGATCTCTGCCTTCAGTTTCCGTCTGTTGCCGATGAAATTATCATCGACAAAGAACACACTGGCTCGCCATCCCATATCGTATAATGCATCCAGTTCGGCTACTATCTGAGCTGCGTCTTTGGTTCGCGGCACATGTCCGTTTAATATTACGATGTCGCAGAATTCACAGTTGAAAGGGCAGCCTCGAGAATACTGAACACTCATTGCCTGGTACTTCTTCTTATTGATTAGCGACCACAAAGGTACAGGAGTCTTCCTTATGTCAGGCCATTCTTTAGACGTGTATCTATGTTTGGCGCATCCCTTCTCCAAATCCTCCAAGAAGAGCGGCAGCAGATCTTCGGCTTCGTTAGATATCAGATGGTCCATATCATCATGACCGAATTCCTCGTAGCCAACGCCAAAGACAGGACCGCCGCCAACGGTCTTAGTTCCCAACTTCTTGCACCTGTCGACGACCTCTCTCGCCGATTCATCCTGCGCTACCATAGCGCTGATAAACACGTAGTCAGCCCACTTGATGTCTTTATCTGACAGGTTTGTTGTATTCAGATCGACGAGCTTCTTCTCCCATATCTTGGGGAGCATTGCCGCCACAGTCACCAGGCCCAGAGGGGGGAACGTTGCCTTTTTGAAAAGGAATTTCAAAGAATGCCTGAAACTCCAGAAGGTGTCCGGATACCGGGGATAAACTAAGAGTATGTTCAACTTATTATGCTCCTTTTAATGCAGTCTGACTCATACTACCACAACACAGTGACGTAATACAACGGATAATGCTATAGCACAATGATACTCCAATAC
>SOJB01000041.1 GCA_004376695.1 Dehalococcoidia bacterium
GGACAGTGGTTTCCCGGGGCGGAGTTCTATCTTCCCCTGTTCAATACGGGAAGCATCCTTGATTACCTTGGCGGTGATGCCCTGCTTGTTCTCGACGACCCTGAAGGAATTGAGGTTGCTGTCGCCAGGCTAAACGAGGAAACTCGGGAATTGAGAGGCACAAAGATAGCAAGGGGCGAGCTGCCTCAGGACTTCCCCCCTCCTTACCTTACCTGGGAGGAGTTGAAGTCGCAGATAGAAGAAAGACATCGCCTGGTGCTACAAACATGGGATGAGGCGAGGGGCTCTGGACAGGCTCTGCCCTTCACCAGAGTTCAGAGTTATGGCAGCCAGCTGGAGAGGTTCCTCAAGACGGCCAGGCAGATGGTAGAACAAGGACAGCGCGTGTTCGTAGTCAGCCATCAGGCCAATCGTCTGGCTGACCTCCTCCAGAGAGAGGATATTCATGCGCCTCCCTTATCACAGGTAGAGCAGATACCTCCGGCCGGCTCAATCACCATGCTCCAGGGGTCACTGGATGGAGGCTGGGCGCTGGGTGACAGGCTGAGCCTTATCACCGATGTCGAGCTTTTCGGCTTTGTGAAGCAGCCGCGAGCAGGCAAGAAAAGGCCGATATCTCGCCAGTGGTTTCTTCCTCAACTATCTCCTGGCGACTATGTCGTCCACGTGGACCATGGCATCGCCAGGTTCCTCGGTCTGGTCAGGAAGTCCTCCGATGGCATGGAGAGAGACTACCTGGTGCTGGAGTACGCGGCCGGTGACAAGCTCTATGTGCCCACTGAACGGATAGACCGCGTCAGCCGTTATATCGGTGCCCCGACGGTATCGGGGGCACCACACTTGAGCCGCTTAAGGACCCCGGAATGGCAAAGGACGAAGAAGAGGGTCAAAGAATCAGTGATGGAAATCGCCCAAGAGCTACTCGAGCTTTATGCTGCTCGGGAGGTAGCTCCCGGCTTTGCCTTCTCCGAAGATTCGCTGTGGCAACAGGAGCTGGAGGCATCGTTTCCCTATGT
This sequence comes from Dehalococcoidia bacterium, assembly GCA_004376695.1. Lineage (GTDB taxonomy): Bacteria > Chloroflexota > Dehalococcoidia > GIF9 > AB-539-J10 > RBG-13-51-36. Next base: position 1,017 of record SOJB01000041.1, read on the forward strand.
GGAAACGCCAGACCAGATTGAGGCCATCATGGCTGTAAAGGAGGACATGGAAAAAGCCAAGCCCACGGACCGGCTCATCTGCGGGGACGTGGGCTACGGCAAGACCGAGATAGCGTTGCGTGCTGCCTTCAAGGCGGTTATGGACAACAAGCAGGTGGCCGTACTGGTCCCCACCACGGTGCTGGCTCAGCAGCATTTCATCACTTTCACCGAGAGGTTGCAGACGTTTCCTCTAAGGGTAGAGATGCTGAGCCGCTTCTGTCCCCCGCAGAAAGAAAGGGAGGCCCTTGCAGGCCTGGCCGATGGCACTGTAGATATATGCATCGGCACCCATCGCCTGTTGCAGAAAGACATCACATTCAAGGACCTGGGGCTGGTGATAATCGATGAGGAACAGCAGTTTGGCGTGGTGCAGAAGGAAAGACTCAAGCAGATAAGGAAGGAAGTGGATACCCTGGCCCTCAGTGCTACTCCCATCCCCCGCACCCTGCACATGTCTCTAACCGGGATCAGGGATATGAGCATCGTGGAAACGCCTCCTGAAGAACGCCTGTCCATCAAGACCTACGTAGGGGCCTATGATGCCGCTGCGATCAGACAGGCGGTACTGCGTGAACTGGAGAGGAATGGGCAGGTCTTCTTCGTCCACAACCGCGTTCAGAGCATTGCCCTGGCGGCCAGCAACTTACAGGAATTGGTGCCCGAAGCTCGAATAGCTATAGCTCACGGGCAAATGCCTGAAGAACAGCTGGAAGAGGTGATGACGGATTTCGTGGCTGGCAGGTATGACATCCTGGTGGCCACCACTATCATCCAGTTGGGTCTGGATATGCCCAATGTCAATACCCTGATCGTTGACCGGGCCGATAAGTTCGGTCTGGGCCAGCTTTATCAGTTAAGGGGCAGGGTGGGTCGCGGTATCAATCAGGCTTATGCTTATTTCTTCTTTGACAGGGGGAAGCAGGTGAGCCCCCGGGCCT
>SOJB01000089.1 GCA_004376695.1 Dehalococcoidia bacterium
CTCATAGCAATCCGGCGTCAGTTTCATGCTGGTTCCATTAAGTTAAGTTTGAGCAACCTTTGCCGCTGTATTATAATTGTATTGGCTATGTTTGAGAAACTGGAGTTAATCGAAAGGCGCTATGACGAGCTAAACCAACTCCTGGCCCGGGAAGAGACAGTTACTGACTACAAGCGGCTTCAAGAGCTAAGCAAGGAGAAAGCTGATCTTGAGGAGATTGTCGGCACCTACCGGGAATACAAAACCAGGGGCAAAGAACTGGCTGAACTCGAAGCTTTGCTTGATTCTCATGCCGAAGCGGAAATGACAGCCCTGATCAAGGAAGAAGCGGGCAAGCTCAAGCAACGGCAAGAAGATCTCCTTGGCCGACTCAAGCTTGCCCTGATGCCCAGAGACCCCAATGACGACCGGGACGTCATTGTGGAGATAAGAGCTGGAGCTGGTGGCGGGGAGGCAGGCCTTTTCGCTGCAGACTTATTCCGCATGTATAGCCGATATGCCCAGACCAAAGGCTGGCAGGTAGGAGTTATCGATAGCAGTGAAAGCGAAATCGGAGGCTTCAGAGAGCTGATATTTGAAATCAGTGGCAAAGGTGCCTTCAGCCGCTTCAAGCACGAGCGCGGTGTCCATAGAGTGCAAAGAGTACCGACCACTGAGGCTTCGGGACGAATTCATACCTCAACAGCTACGGTAGCGGTCCTGCCCGAGGCCGATGAGATTGAGCTAAACATCAGTCCTGATGACATCAAGATGGAGTTCTTCCATAGCAGCGGTGCCGGAGGCCAGAATGTGAACAAGGTAACCACGGCGGTTCGCATCACGCACTTGCCCACAGGCATAGTAGCCTCCTGCCAGGATGACAGGTCTCAAATAAGAAACAGGATGAAGGCCATGGCGGTGCTTCGGGCCAGGCTGCTTGACCTCGAACAACGGAAGCAATCTGAAAGCATAGACAAAGAGCGGAGGATGCAAGTAGGAGGCGGCCAGCGGGCGGAGAAGATTCGCACATACAATTTCCCCCAGAACCGGGTTACCGATCACCGCATCGGCTCAAGCTTTCACAATCTTCAACAGATTCTGGAGGGAGAACTGGATGAGGTCATCGAAGCCGTGTCCAGCAGAGAGCAGGTCGAGCGATTGGAAGCGGCTCTTGCATGACTTCAGGCGAAGCTTTACAGTGGGTTACCCAAACACTGCTCAGGGCAAGAATTGACGATGCCCGTATGGAGGCTGAGCTTCTGCTGGGCCACGTCTTGAGGATGTCCCGAGCGCAGCTCTACACAGAACCAGGGAGAAGCCTGAGTACGGCAGAGACAAAGGATCTGAGGCGCCTTGTGAGGCGTCGCCTTAGCCACGAGCCTACCGCCTATATCTTGGGGCACTGCGGATTTTACGGCATCGAGTTCTACATCAATCATGGCGTTTTCATTCCCCGACCCGAAACAGAACTACTGGTAGAGAAAGCTATCGAACTCGCCCGCCGCGCATACTGCCCCGGAAAGCAGATGATCCTCGCTGACATCGGCACAGGCTGTGGAGCCATCGCCGTCAGCCTTGCCTTAGCATTACCCCAGGCCAGAATTCACGCCACGGACATTTCAGCGTCTGCGCTACAGCTAGCCGAGAGGAATTGCCGGCGCCACGCGGTCGACGGCCAGATCGAACTCTTGAGCGGGAATTTGCTTGAGCCACTGCTTCACCCCGTAGATATGATAGTGGCCAACCTGCCTTACATAAAGAACAGTGAGTTTGAAGATTTGAGCCCGGAAATAGTGGATTTCGAGCCGACTGTAGCCCTGGCCGGTGGCGAGGATGGCCTGGACAGAATACGGCAAATGTTGGAACAAGTGCCGGGGAAACTCAATGACGGAGCCTGTCTTCTTCTGGAAATAGGCCTGGGACAGGGCGACGCGGTAACTTCGTTGATAGATAGCTACTTCCCACAGGCCGATATCGAGTTGATTCCCGACCTGGGCGGTATCGACAGAGTGGTGCAGGTCGTACCTCAGTCATCAGTCACCGGTCGTCAGCCATCGATTCATACCAGGGAGTAAGATGACAGAAGATATAGAACGGCTGGCTCAGTTCATCACAGAGTCCAGAAGCATTATCGTGTTCACCGGCGCCGGGGTGAGCACGGAATCAGGCATACCCGATTTCCGCAGTCCGGGCGGGATCTGGAGCAGATACGACCCTGAGGATTTCACCATCCAGAAGTTTCTCAGCAGCCCGGACTCTCGCAAGGCTTTCTGGAAGATGTCCGCCGAAGGTTCACTTCTTGCCGAAGCCGAACCAAATCCGGCCCACTATGCCATCGCCGAGCTCTACCGGTCGGGCAAACTGGATTGCGTCATCACTCAGAATATCGACAACCTGCACCAGAAGGCAGGAGTCCCTGGAGACAGGGTTCTTGAGCTTCACGGCAATATGAAGTGGGTGATCTGCTCAGGTTGCCGTACGCGCTTTCCCTTGCTTGAGACATTACAGCAGATAAAGGAGGGGATAGAAGTGCCTGATTGTCCCGATTGCCGCGGTATCCTGAAGCCGGACGTAGTGCTCTTCGGAGAGGCACTGCCGGTGGTGACGTTACGGGAAGCTACTCGTCGGGCACAGATGTGCGACCTCTTTGTTGTGATTGGCTCCGCCCTCCTCGTTTACCCAGCTGCCTATATACCGACGTACGCAATCAGTGCTGGCGCCAGATTAGCTATCGTGAACTTGACCCCCACACCACTCGACCACGAAGCGGCAACGGTGATCCGGGGCAGAGCCGGCGAGATCATGCCCGGAGTGATGGAAAGGGTACGGCTTCGCCAGTCATCAAATTCCAGCTAGGTTCTACCGAGGACTAGCCCACCGTCTTGCGAATGCGGTTGATAGCTACTGCCCTGCAGGTCTTGTCATCCACTTCGACAAGAACCGCGTCGAAGCTGACCTTCCCTTTTCCCGGCGGTAAGCGCCGCCAGACCTGGGTAAGGAAGCTGTTGATTGCAGGCTCCGGTTCAACCCCGATAACCGAATCTATGGGACCGACCATGCCTATGTCGGAGACATAAGCGGTGCCTCCCGGCAATATCTGAGCGTCAATAGTACCCACATGGGTGTGGGTACCCAACACGGCACTGACTCGACCATCGAGGTACCTCCCCATTGCCATCTTCTCCGAGGTTGCCTCGGCATGGAAGTCGACAACAATGGGAATTGACTTGCCCTCAAAGTCAGCCAGTAGCTGATCCATGGCTCGAAACGGGCAATCGAAATGGCCCATGAAAACGCGCCCGACGAGATTGACTATCAGGACATTGGCGGCAAGCAAATGGCCACGACCAGGATTCGGTGGGTAGTTCAACGGGCGGAGCAGGGCGAGTTCGCTATCCAGGTAAGGAACGATTTCTTTGTGGGTCCAGATGTGATTGCCTGAGGTTATGACATCGACGCCGGCATCAAAAAGCTCCCGTGCCGTACTTAAGGTCAGTCCCAGCCCACCGGCAGCATTCTCGCCATTGCCTATTACCAGGTCGATGCCATATTCACGACACAGGCCCGGTAGAAGTTCTCTCACCGCCGCTCTACCGGGCTTGCCGATGATGTCGCCGATTGCCAGTATTTTCAAATCTACTTAGCGTAATCTATCGCCGTAGTCTCCCTGATCACTACTACTCGTATCTGGCCGGGATAGGTCAGGCTCTCCTCTATCTTTTTGGAAATATCCCGGGCCAATCTCACGGCTGCCAGATCATCAATTTTGTCCGGTTTCACCATGACGCGCACTTCTCGTCCAGCTTGAATGGCAAAGGACTTTTCGACACCGGGAAAATCGGTCGCTATGTCCTCTAGATCCCTAACACGTTTCAGATACTGCTCCAGGGATTCACGTCTGGCGCCGGGCCGCGCACCGCTAATAGCATCAGCAGCGCTGACGATGAAGCCCATAACACTACTGGTCATCGCCTCACCGTGATGTTCAGCAATGGCTTGGACCAACTCTGTATTTCGATCCCATTGCTTAACCAGATCGGCACCTATGGAAGCATGAGGGCCCTCTACTTGATGGTCTACCGCTTTCCCTATATCATGAAGCAAACCAGCCTTCCTGGCAGCACGAGCATTGACTCCAATCTCACTGGCCAGCATCCCTGAGAGGTGGGAAACCTCCAGGCTGTGAAGCAGGACATTCTGACCGTAACTGCTGCGAAATCTGAGCTGCCCCAGTAGTTTGACCAGTTCAGGATGTAACCCTGTCACCCCCGTCTCGTAAGCAGCTCGCTCACCTTCGCTACGGGCAGTAGCTTCAACCTCTGTTCTGGTCTTGTCCACTATTTCTTTAATACGGGCCGGATGAATGCGCCCATCAAGAATGAGCTTGCTTAAGGCAAGGCGAGCCACTTCCCGCCTGATGGGGTCGAAACTGGAGACGGTAACTGTTTCCGGAGTATCATCAATGATAAGGTCAACGCCGGTAGCCTGCTCCAGGGCTCGGATGTTGCGTCCCTCTCGCCCGATAAGCCGCCCCTTCATCTCGTCGCTGGGCAAAGGAACAGCCGATATCGTAGTCTCCGAAACAACATCGGTAGCGCATCTTTGAATAGCCGCGGCCAAGATGTTCTGAACTCTGTCGCCAGCCTCTTCCTTTATCTTGGCTTCCCACACCCTGACCTGTCGCGAGGCCTGTTCTTCCACTTCCTGTCTCAGCATTTGAAACAGAATCTCTTTTGCGTCTTCACTGGATGTGCCGGAGATGGATTCTAGCTTCGCCAGCTGCTTCTCTCTTATTGACTGAAGCTCGGCTGTTGTGTTCTCAAGCTCTTTCTTGTGGCTCTCTAAATCACGCTCACGCCGTTCCAGCGCGTCTACCTTGCGCTCCACCCCCTCTTCCCTCTGGTTAACACGCCTCTCTATTCGCTGTATTTCAAGGCGACGTTCCTTGCTTTCCGCTTCGGCAGCGTTGCCGACCTTCTTAGCTTCTTCCCTCGCTACGCGGAGTAGCTCAGCATGCTTGGTTACTGCTTCATCTAGTAATTTCTGTGCTTCGTTTTTTGTTTTCTGAATTTCCCGGTTGGCTACTAACTGCCTGATGAAGTACCCAATAAGCATACCCAGGACAAGAGCAAGGGCAACTACTATGTATAGATATTGCTCCATTTTCCCTCTTTCTGTAGTCGTTATAGCAAATGCAGAACATTTCACATCAATAATAGCCTTTTATCCTGTTACCGTCAACCAACTGTTCTGATGACAAACTGCCTGATCCCGTTTGCCCGGCACACTTGAGCACGTTGGGAAAGGTGTCGTATTGTTATCGCACGAGACTCGGTGGTCTTACCCGCAGAATCAATGTCTAAGCCGCAACTACTCTGAGCGGTGTTCGCCGGGATCTCTTGCCCTTATCGGCAAAATGCTCTATGCTAAAAATAGATTTCGCCTTAGCGAAACAGCGTTCAGCAAAAGGAGGAAGCGCCATGGAGGGAGAGAGGATTTCATATGACGAGTCGGTACGCCGAGTGTACGATAGGATCAAGAAAGATGGCATGAGCAATATCTGGGACACGTACGAGGCGCAGGGAATATGAGAGTATTAGGCATTATGGGCAGCCCCCGAAGGCAAAGCAATACCGAGATTCTCCTTGATAAGGCGCTGGAAGGTGCCGGGGAGGCCGGAGCCGAGGTCGAAAAGGTGCTGGTCTCGAAACTCAAAATCACGCCCTGCCTGGAAATATATGCCTGTCTCAAGGATGGCAACTGCTCCATCAGGGACGATATGCGACCGCTCTATGACAAGCTTCTGGAAGCGGACCACGTTATCTTTGCTTCGCCGATATTCTTCTACGGCATTACCAGCCAGGCGAAGGCAATAGTGGACAGATGCCAGGCGCTCTGGGTACGAAGACATGTGCTGCACATGGGAGGGGAAGATAAGCGGGTGCGGAGGGGGGGCTTCATCTCGGTAGGTGCTACTCGAGGGGAGAAGCTCTTCGACGGCGCGGTGCTCACCGTGAAGTACTTCTTCGATGCCATAGGTGTGAAATACGCCGGTGATTTGCTGGTCAGAGGAATTGGCGACAAGGGCCAGATTGAAGAGAATCCTGCCGCCCTGCAGGATGCGATTCGCCTCGGCCGGGAGCTTGTCTCTGGAACGAAAGACCCATCATGAATGCGATGGCGGTTGACAAGCTGACCAGGACGTTCGGCCAGCCTGTTGCAGTGGACCATACTTCGTTCCACATCGAAGAAGGGGAGTTTTCCCTTTTCTCGCCGCTAACGGAGCCGGCGAGACAAGTACGGTCATGATGCTGGCTACGGCGTTCGACCCCGGCTCCGGCACAGCTAATGAGCTGGGTCAAGAAGATCAGTCAGCATGATGGTCAACTGGACCTAAGCATCGGTGCCTTGAGTTCCGGATTTCGTGGTGTGGTGGCGGAGTTTATAT
>SOJB01000056.1 GCA_004376695.1 Dehalococcoidia bacterium
AAGCAAGAGCTTCCACCACAGCTACGGCCTGAAAGCCATCTGCGCCATATCCATCGGCGCCGATGCTCTTGGCGAACTCCTCTGAGACAGGTGCTCCGCCGACTATGATCTTCACTTGATCCCTGAGCCCATTTTCCTCAAGTGTTTGTATCACATCCGCCATCCGGGCCATGGTGCTGGTGAGCAGGGCGGACAAACCCAGAAACTGTGGTTTCTCCTCTCTCACCGCATCTACAATGACCTGAGTGTCAATACTATGCCCCAGGTCTTTTACAGCGTATCCTGCCCCACGGAGCAGAATGGACACTATGTTCTTGCCGATATCGTGAAGGTCGTCTTTTACCGTAGCCATAATGACAGTGCCCTTGGTCTTAATGCCACTCCTGGCAAGACGGGGCTGCAATATCTCCATGGCCACGCCCACTGCTTCAGCCGAGGCCAGCATATCAGGAATGAAGTACTCCCCCGCCTCAAATTTCTGCCCCACAACGTCCATGCCACCCGAAAGCCCCTTAGTGACTATGTCCTGAATATGCAAGCCAGAGGCAAGAGCCTGTTCTACAAGCTCGGTAACGCCGGGTTGACCTACCATGCCTTCATCCATGCCTTCGTCATCCTTGGTTATCCTCCCCTGGATAACATTGTCTCGGATCAAGCCGATTATGTCCTCTGGCATTATCCTCCTCCAGTTTCAACGATATATTACACTGCTTGGCACGCTGAGCATCGCGCATGCCAACTCGAATCAGTATTGAAGCTTGCGGATTTCCAACCGTGCTTCAGGAATCCGCGCCGGGTTCAGTCTACTATGTTGCCCTTTCTGTGTGCCCTCAGATATGCCCTGCATGACGGATCCTTTCCTGTCAGCATGTCGGCCACCTTGATAAGACTGACCGCTTTACTATCAAGCGGGTCAACGATTACGGCGTCTAAGCCAGCATAAGCGGCCATTAACAGGAAGGCACGGTTCACCGACCTCCTCTGGGGCAGACCATACGAAATGTTACTCAATCCCATCACTACCCCGGAATCAGGATAGCGCGATTTGATTCGCTCTATGGTCTTCAATGTGACCAATCCCTGGCGTGTATCCACAGCGATAGGTAATACAAGCGGGTCAAATAGCACTTGTTCTGCCTTCACACCCAAACCAGCCAGGTATGCCATTATCCGTTCGCAAGCAGTCAGACGCTCTTCGACGCGAGCTGGTATTCCATCGGCTCCCATGGCCAGCGCTATTACCCAGGCCTGCCGCTCGGCTACCAACGGACCGATGGATTCTAGTCTCGCTGGCTCCGCAGTGACCGAATTAACTATCACTCTCTCACCATCGTATTCGTCTAGGGCAGCCTCGATAATCTCCGGAGAATCACTGTCAATGACCAGTGGCTTCTCAGTGGCAGCCTGGACTATTCCCACCAACCACCTGGCATCTGCGATTGCTTTCTGGAGCGAGCCGTGACCGCTGCCCGCGTTTACATCGATGAAATCAGCTCCGGATAATGCTTGAGCCTTGGCCAGGTTTGCCAAGAACTCCTCATCCCGCTTGGCGATAGCCTCCGCGACTGACTTATTTGATGCGTTTATGTTCTCTCCGATTATAAGCATATCTTAATCCACTATACCCTCTATTCTTGCGAGCACCTGCTGTCTTGTTGCGTCAGGGAGGCTATGTTTACGATCGGCTAGTAGTTCTCTTACCTTCTCCGCAGCTCTCTCCCAGGTAGTCTTTCGACCATCAGCTTCCCAATCCTCCCTGCTATCACGATCACTCAGGGTAGGCTGATAGTGCTCGCTGCGCATAAAGCGTCTTGTATGCCTGGCAGCTACGAAATTACCCCCCGGTCCGACTTGCTTTATGAGGTCAAAGGCCAGAGTGTCATCATCTATTTTGATTCCATCTACGGCTCTCATCACCATTCCCAGCATCTCGTTATCTATGACATACTTCTCATAGCACACGGTCAT
>SOJB01000020.1 GCA_004376695.1 Dehalococcoidia bacterium
TCGGCATAGATATACACCAGCCTTTCCTCGACGAGCTTACACGCAAGGCGGAGAAGGCGGGGTCTGCCAGCCGTGTCCGCGCTATCAACTGCTCCATGTTCGACATGGGTTTCCCCGACGGGAGCTTTGACATCATCTGGGCGGAGGGCTCCATCTACATCGTAGGGTTCGAAAAGGGACTCAAGCGTTGGCGGCGGCTACTTAAGAAAGAAGGATTCCTGGTTATCCATGAGATGGTGTGGTTACGCCCGGACCCGCCACAGGAAATAGGTGATTACTGGCGGGAGTTCTATCCAGGGATTAAGACCGTTGCCGGGAACCTGGAACAGGTTTCTCGCTCCGGCTATCACCTCATCGGGTGCTTTGCCTTACCTGAGGATGCCTGGTGGCGGGAGTATTACGGTCCCCTCGAAAAGCGTATCAAGAAACTGCGCACGAAGTACGTCGATAACCGTGAAGCCCTGGCCGTCATTGATGCGGAGCAGCGTGAGATAGATATGTATAAGAAGTACTACCGGTGGTACGGTTCTGCATTCTTCGCCATGCAGAAGAGATGATTACGTTCGATTCTGCACCCGTTGCCTGCCCAACGGGCACTCGACCCGGGAAAGAGACGATAAGACACCAAGAACAGCCGCTGTCATATCATCGCACATATCTCGCGGCTGTTTGCCCTGACTCCAAGGACAGAGCGTGAGACAGGATTTCAGGGATGAAGTGGCTTCGCACAGGTTACTCGCCGGCTGCTCTCAAACAATCCATTTACGCTTGATATTGCGCAAGCTCAACCCAAACAGACCGATGCAGAATGCACCCAGAATCAAGAAATTCAGTGTAAACGACATGACATTACCGCCGTGCACTGCCCCATGAAGTATATCCGCACCGTAGGTTACAGGCAGCACGTATGAGAGCGGCCGGATGAACACCGGAAGAGTCGCAATCGGAATGAAAAGGCCGCACAGGAATATCATCGGAAAACGGAAGAAGTTCGAAAAAGTCTGGGCTTCGAATGCCTGACTAACGGAAACTGCGATGAAAAGCCCCAGAAAGGTCGATACGATAGCGATTAAGATGATAGCCGGCATGACCAGAGCCCATGCAACTCCAGACAGGTCTGCCAGAAATGATGCAATTACTACGGGAACGAACGCATTTGCGACCCCGAAGAGAATAGCCCCTGAGGTCTTGGCCAGCATCAACAGCTCGAGAGGGATGGGAGCCAGTAGTAACCTGTCAAACGAGCGCTGCCTCTTCTCGAAGGTGATGGTTACCGCCAGCATCGACGTGGTGCCGAAGAGAATGGAGATGGTCATCACTCCTGGCAGGAGGTCGGGAATGCTGTCCAACCCATGGCCGGCCCTGATGAAGAACATTCCGGTCCAGGCCAGAGGGAATATCATCCCCCAACTGATATTGGGCGGCTTGAGATAATATGTCCGCACGTCTTTCAGAAGGATACTCGAGAATGCGATCCAACGGTTCATTGATGTCCTCCGCCTCCGGCTCTCTCCTTCTCCTTCTTCATCAAATCTGCCTCGATGCCGGTAACCTGTACAAAAACATCCTCCAGCGAAGGCAGGTGCCGCCGGGCCTCGGTCACCTGAACGCCCCGTTCCTCCAGGAAACGTATAAGGGGGGCGATGTTGATTGGCTCTCCAGACTCGACCCATACGTGCCCCGGGGTGGCAGACTTAAATTGGTATTCCGTGAAGACCGCGTTCATCTCTTCAGCGAGGTTGGCTCCAGACTCGGAGATGGCAAGACGAAGCACGTTTCTACTCTGAACCGGCTGCAAAAGGTCTGCTGTACGCTCAGTTCTCACAACTCGGCCGTTCACGATGAAGGCAATCCGTTCACAGAGCCGCTCGGCTTCTTCGATGTAGTGGGTGGTAAGAAAAACGGTAATGCCCTGACGGTGGAGCTCGGAGATTATCTGTCTCACCTGGCGTGCGCTGGCGACGTCTATCCCCGTGGTCGGTTCGTCAAGAAACAGAATAGGCGGCTGGTGTATGATGCCGGCGGCAAAGGTGAGCTTTCGTTTCATTCCCTTGGAATAGCCCTCGAACCTGCGGTTGCCGGCATCGGCGAGGCCGAAGGCATCAAGGAGTTCCCGCGCCCGCCTCTGGCGCTCGTTCTTTCGCATCCCGTAGAGCGCCGCGCAAAAGCAGAGGTTCTCATAGCCGGTCAACTCAGCGTAGAGGTTGCTTTCATCAGGAACTATGCCGACCAGGTGCTGGGCTCCCTTGGGATTGTGCGTGCAGTCGATACCGCCGATGCGGATTGTCCCGCCATCCAGACGAGCCAGACCTGTCAGTACGTTTATTGTTGTAGTCTTGCCAGCGCCATTGGGACCAAGAAAGCCGAATAACTCACCTTTGCCAACATCAAAACTGATGTCGTCCACGGCAAGGACTTCGCCGTAGCGCTTGGTGAGTCCAGCTACCTCTATGATCGCCCCGTTAACCGATAGCAAATCAGTGCGCCTAGCCCTTCTTCTTCAGCTCAGCAATGCGTTCCTCTACCCCCTTGGCCTCTGCTCCGAGGTGTTTCAAGTACTCCTCGAGTTTTTCAACCATTTCTTCCCTGGTGGGAGATTGCCCCGGTGCATGCCCGGAGCCACAGCAGCAGCCCCGCTGGTGGTGCCAGCCGGGCTCAGGTGCATGGTGGGGGTGTTGCTCACAGCCACATTCAGAGTGATGACACATCTTGTTTCCTCCTTTCTGGACAGTATTCTCTGCACAATTGCTCCTCATCCGACTCCTTCAAGCTCAGAGCCGTTGAGGCAAGCCTCCGACACTTCTCCAGCGTATCCTGATTGATGAAGTAGTGTATATGGTAGCCTCGCCGCTCTCCCTTTACCAGCCCGATGCTTTTCAGCACTCGCAGGTGCTGCGATACCGCCGACTGGGACACTCCCAGAAGGTCGGCCAGAGCATTGACGCAGAGGGCATCTTGGACGCGCTGGCGCCGGAGAAGCTTCACAAGCCTGAGACGGGTCGGGTCAGCCAGTGCACTGAAGAGCGCTGTCTGCTCGTCCGTTTCCTCCCGCAATTGTTCTCGACCCTCCATGACAGTATAAGTATTCACTAATATCCTAATATTATCACTGGGAAATACACCTGTCAAGACCGTGTCGTCATTCAGTACCTTGGCGACACATCACGTCCTCTCCTTTGTTTTGGATGACTAATGCCGGAGAGGATATTCTGGCAAGTTCCTTTTCAATATGCTCTATGGGAGCAAGATAACCAGGGGATTGTTGTGTAAGGCTGGAATCGCACTCGCTTCATTAGCCGGTTCAGCCTACACACTCCACCTTAGCGTGCAACTGAGTCGTATTTCAGGCAGATGTGCGACCGGGTATCAAGGCAGACTAAGGTTCAGTTGAGAACATCGGCTTGCACCGAGGGAGGGCGCTCCTCCCTCATTCAATGGGTGAAGCTACGAATCCCGTGTCTTTTTGCCTGCGTGTTTTGCCAGGACTACCCCCAGGAGTGCTGCAAGCAGGGAGATTACAGCCAGGACCGGCAACGCCGCCTGATAGCTGCCGGTCGTATCGAAGACGTACCCGGCAAAGGGTGACCCACCGGCGCCACCGATGGTGCTATAGAGCATGAGGGCGCCGATTATCACTCCCAGGGACTTCGTGCCGAACAGCTCCGATGGCACTAACGTCGCCAGAGGTATTATGCCACCGTAAGCAAGGCCGAAGGCGATGGCAAATACGTAGAAGGCCCACATCTCCCGGACGAAGATAAGCCAGACTAGTGCCAGGGTTGCCAGTACCAGGCACAGACTCAGTGCTTGCCTGGCTCCCAGCTTATCCGATATGAAACCCATCGAAGCACGGCTGACAATACTGCAGCCGGCGATGACAGAGAGTATGCTGGCGGCCGCTATCGCCGTGATTCCACTACCGGTGGCATGGGGAACGATATGAACAGCAATTGCCTGCAAACAGAAGAACCACAGGAACCATATTGCGCCGCTGATCCAGAATGAGAGGCCTCTCACGGCTTGGGCAAGAGAAACCCCCTCAAGTGCGACCTCGGCAGCCTGATCTTCCGCATCCTCAGATTCGCCATAAGGGCGCTGCCCCATGTCGGCAGGGCTCTTCTTGATAAGCTGAGCTAGAGGGATGATGATTGCCCAGGCAACTACACCGAGAACAACGAATGCCTTTTGCCAGCCGTAAGTAGATATCAGCGTTTGCGCCAGCAGTGGTGAGACAACCGCCCCTATTCCGAAGCCGGTGGTCTGGATACTGACAGCTATCCCCCTTTTCTGTGCGAACCATCTCGGTATGGTGGAAATCAGCGGAGATATGAAGCAAGCGAACGCTAATCCCATGAATAGCCCCCAGAATATGTACGTGTCACGCAATGCACTGACCCGACTCATGAGGACGAACCCGGCACCCATCATCACGCCGCCCAGGCTAACCAGAACCCGGGGGCCGTGCTTGTCGCTCAGTTTTCCGGTGCCCATAGCGAGAAACCCTGCTACAAGATAAGCTATCGACGGTGCCAGCGACAGAGGTCCTCTGTTCCATCCGAAAACTGCTTCCAACGGCTCCAGAAAGACGCCAAACGTGTAAACAGAGAGCGAGCACGCTGCCATGATACCGGCGCTGACCAACGCCATAATCCAGCCGTAGTGGATGCGGTTTAATCTCATGATTCTGCAATCTAGCACACAGCACGATATGGGGCAACAACCTGGGGAGGGCAGCACGTCTAGCGCATTTCGGGAGATTGCTAGTTGACCATTCCACAGCATTACTCGTATAATACGTAAGAAATCTGCAAGGAGGGTATGATGGCTGACAGTGTTTACAAGATAATAACGTTGGTCGGCACCAGCACGGAGTCCTGGGAAAGGGCAGCAGCCGTTGCCGTTGAGCGGGCTTCGAAGACGTTGCGTGATCTGCGCGTCGCCGAGGTCGAGGAGCTGGACATGAGTCTTGAGAACGGCAAGGTTGTCGCCTATCGTGCAAAAGTGCGGGTCTCCTTCAAGTTTGAAGGCTGAACAGTCCGATAAGGGTATCGCCTATCGAGCACTCAAGGAGCAATGCCGGACCTTTTGCAGTGGTCTTGCTGCTCAAGCGCGCCTGGGCCAGGAGCATCGCACATAGAAGCACGGTCTTATCATTTGATGCGCCCCATCGCTGAGAGGAGATGTGTGCACTGGCTTGAGGCAGAGGTGCTTCTTGTTTACATATCTCAAGCTCTTGTTATCTGTGAGCCTTTTGCCACGTCATTTCGAGAACTCCTACCAAGAGCTGTCAAATAGGTTAACTGAAACCACTTATCAGGCGCCCTATTCCAATCAGAGTAGACTAGTTGGCTGCCGTTAGTCGTTCCGTATTTTGTGATTTCATCAGTAATTGATATGATTCTCATGGTTTGTCAGTATCCTGATGAACTGGGATTAGCAAAGTGAGGTGACTGGATGAACAAGATTGAAGTACTTAAGAGGTCTGATCTATTTCGGGAACTGGATGACGACCAGGTAGAACTGGTGGCGGCAATGGGTAATGAGCAGGTATTCGATGCGGGGACAATCATCCACAAACAGGGTTGCCTGGGGGACAAGATTTATGTAATTGAAGAAGGCCTGGTCGGTATTATCCTGGAGGTAGGCCCGATGGCGCAGCGCCAGGTGCAGGCGGCCACCAACTTCGAGAGCTTCGGCTGGGTAGCCATGATACCGCCCTATACCTGTACAGCTACCTCTAAAACCTTAGAGAAGACAACAATCATCGCCTTTAACGGACGGGAGTTGTTGGGTTTGTGTACCGCACATCCTGAGATAGGCTTCAAGGTTCTGCAGGCATTGGCCTGTGTGATATCGGGGAGGCTGCGTCAGGCTTATATCCAGTTACTGGGTGTTACCGGTGCTGACGGACATTAATCGACCTCCATATCCGGTCATCGTTAGGGAGCTTTAGTTGATGGAACAAAAGACGCTTAGTTCAATGATGGAGGAGAAGAGGGTTTTCCATCCCCCTGCGGAGTTGAGTAAGAAGGCGTACATCAAGAGCCTCAAGCAGTATCGGGAAATCTATCAGAGATCCATCAAGGACCCCGAGGCCTTCTGGGCTGAGTGCGCCCAGCAGCTGGATTGGTATAAGAAGTGGGACAAGGTGCTGGTTGAGGACTTCACAGAAGCTAGGCACGAATGGTTCGTTGGCGGCAAGCTCAATGTCGCCCACAACTGTTTGGATAGACACCTTCAAGGCTGGCGAAGGAATAAGGCAGCCTTGATCTGGGAGGGAGATATCGGTGACAGTAAGACCCTCACCTACCAGCAGCTATACCATCAGGTGTGCAGGTTTGCCAATGTGCTGAAGAAGCACGGAGTTAAGAAGGGAGACCGCGTATCCATCTATCTGCCTATGATTCTGGAGCTCCC
>SOJB01000123.1 GCA_004376695.1 Dehalococcoidia bacterium
AGGTCATAGCTCTGCAGCATGGTTTGGGTGAGTTACGTAACTGTGATAGAATCTCTCTGCCGAGGGAAAATGCCTGTTTATGAATATTGGTGCGATTCCTGTTGTCGAATCGTCAGCTCATATCGGCCGGGATTCTCTGCACCTCCGCCACCCTGTCCTCGCTGTGACAACAGCGAGCTCAAGCGGATATTCTCCACTTTTTCTGTACAGAAGACACACAGGGATGTTTATGAAGACATACTTTCTGACCGTCAGTTGACCGACGGCATGATGCGCAATGACCCTCGAGCGCTAGCCGAGTGGAACAGGAGGATGAATAGCGGTGACAAATCCCCTCCGGAATATGAGGAAATAACTGACAGAATGGGGAGGGGTGAATGGCCGGTTGCCCAGATAGAGCAAAAGAAGAAAGAGAGCTTTGGCCAGGGGGCAACCAAGTCTGAGAGCCGTTGAACGAGGATGTGTTCCATGCCCATTTACGAGTTTGTCTGCCAGAACTGCAAGAGGAGACTGAGTTTTCTGGTAAGGGACATGTCTGCTCCCTTTGCACGGGAATGCTCGCTTTGCGGCGATACTCATTTGTCACGTGCCATTTCCAGCTTTGCCTACCATAAGTCGTTGCAGACGGTATGGGAGGAGAGCGGCGAGCCCGCAATGCACCCCAGCGAGGGTTATTACAGGGACCCTCGTAATATCGGTCGCTGGGCAGAAAAGAAGTTCCGAGATATGGGACAAGAGCTACCATCTCATATCCAGGAGCAGATACAAGCAGCCAGGGAAGGTGTATTGCCTGAGCCGCTGAAGGACATAGGAAGTGCCTCTCCAACCGCTGCGTATGATTGATGCCAATCTGAACCGCTCCAGTGAAGGCTTGCGGGTTCTGGAAGATGTCGCTCGTTTTGTTCTCAATGATAGTGAGCTGAGCCGCCGGTTAAGGACCCTCCGCCATGATCTGGCCCAGGAGACCAAATCACTGCGTATAGGTCTGTTATCTCAGAGAGGCTCCGAACACGACGTCGGCGGCCCCCACTCCATATCTCTCCCTTCGAGGGAGAGAAGACCAAATACGGAAACACCCTCACTGCCGGGCTTGACAGACCTGGTCACAGCCAACGCCAAAAGGGCGGAAGAGGCTCTCCGCGTGATAGAGGAGCTTGCCAGGTTGCCGGAGCTGAGTCCACCGCTCAATCCGAGCAGATTCGAGCAGGCGAGGTTTGCCCTTTATGCCTTTGAGCGGGAGCTGATTTCCCGAATATCACGCCGGGATAAGATAGAAAGGATGCGGGGGCTTTACGTCATTCTAGATAGGCAATTCCTGGCGAACAGAGATGAACAGGGAATCGCCAGGCACATTATTGAGGGTGGTGCCAGG
Organism: Dehalococcoidia bacterium; assembly: GCA_004376695.1. Taxonomy (GTDB): domain Bacteria; phylum Chloroflexota; class Dehalococcoidia; order GIF9; family AB-539-J10; genus RBG-13-51-36. The sequence goes on from SOJB01000123.1 coordinate 1,373, forward strand.
GTGATTCAACTTCGCGACAAGCAAGGCAAAAGGGGAGAACTGCTGATTATAGCGCAAAAGCTCAAGGAGCTCTGTCGTCAAGCTGATGTTCTATTCATAGTCAATGATTACCTCGACTTGGCTATGGCTGTTGATGCCGATGGACTTCACGTTGGTCAGGGCGATCTGCCCCTGCCTGTAATCCGCAGAGAACTGCCCATAGACGAAATAGTTGGCTGCTCGGTCACCACACTGTCTCAGGCGACAAAGGCCCGAGATGACGGGGCAGACTACATTGCCGTAGGGTCCATGTTTCCCACGACAACGAAAAAGGAGGTCACCGTGGTAGGAGTAGATATGCTGAAAGAAATCAAACGAACAGTATCTACTCCTCTGGTGGCTATTGGCGGCATAAACCGGAACAACATCGGCGACGTCGTGGCTGCCGGAGCCGATGCTGTAGCTGTGATCAGCGCCGTGCTGGGCGAGGAAGATATCAGGGGAGCGGTGCAGACATTGGTGGCAGAAATGGACTCGGTGAAAGGCGGATGTCAAAACCAGTAGAAGAGTTGGGCATTATCGCTACGGAGCTTCGCCCCTACTTCGCAGCTGAGGATGAGGCGCGAGAGAAAGCCTTGCGCAGTTGCCGTCAGGTAATCCGCTACAGCGGCGATGCCATACGTGCCGTGCATCGCCAGGAGCAAGACAAGGCAAGGCAGTTCCTTGATTCAGCTCATCAATTGCTTCGAGAGCTGAGCTACGACCTGGCTGGGCATGGCAGGCTACTTCATTCAGGTTTCGTTCACGATGCTCAGAAGGAGTTAGCTGAAGGATACATCACCTTAGCCCTGATTGCCGGCGAAGACTTGCCCAAGCCAAGAGCACTGGATGTAAGCAATGCTGCCTACCTCGATGGCTTGGGGGAATCCGTAGGTGAGCTTCGGAGGTACATATTAGATAGTCTAAGGCGGGGTGACTTCTCTCGCTGCGATGAACTGCTGAGCATAATGGAGGAAATCTACGGAGTTTTGATGACCATGGACTTCCCGGAGTTGCTCGCTCATGGCTTGAGGCGAACCACCGACAACATACGAGGTATCGTAGAGAGAACCCGAGGCGATTTGACGGTATCCTTAAGGCAGAAGAGCCTAGAAGCCAAGCTCGATGACCTTAGTTAGTCCCCTTCAAATGCCAAACCACGCCAGGAGCATTCTGAAACCTGGTACTGAAAGCTGTATCCCAAGGCATTGAAAATGAGAGCCCTCACAATCTCTCTAGACTGAAGGCATTCTCTTCAGGGCGCTACTTCTCTTCTTCGTACTTGTAGAACCCTTCACCCGTCTTGCGCCCCAAGTGACCAGAATCAACCATCTCTTTCAGGATAGCGGACGGGGCAAGGTGGGGATCCTTGCTCCTCTCATACATCGCGCGAGCTACCATATAGCCAACGTCCAGACCATTGAAGTCCGCCAACGCCAGTGGACCTATAGGATGGCCCATGCCAAGGGTCCAGCTTCTATCAATGTCTTCTGCACTGGCCACTCCATTCTCCAGCAGGCGTATGGCAGCTCCTATCAACGCTAGCAGCAGATAGTTGAAGACGAACCCAGGAGTGTCTTTCGCCACGAGGATCTCTTTTCCAAGGGAGCGCCCGAACTCCTTTACCGTGGCCAGGGTCTCCTCGTCTGTCGTGTCCGCTCTGACAATCTCAAGTAGCTTGCTGCGCGGTACGGGGGAGAGGAAGTGTGTCCCGATCACTCTGTTCGGCCGGCCCGTTACGCGAGCAAGCTCGGTAACGGATAGACACGACGTGTTGGAGCAGAGGATGGTATGCTGAAGACAGATCCTATCCAACCGGGCAAAAACCTTCTTCTTGAGTTCGGAATCCTCTGGGACAGCTTCTATGACCAAATCGCGGTCACGCAGGTCCTCCAGAACGACGCTCCCCTTGATGCGGGCTCGCGTCAAGTCCCTGTCATGCCGGGACATTCTGCTCTTCTCCACATCCCTGTTCAGGTAGTACTCCACTGTTGCTATGCCCTTGTTAAGAGTCTCTTCGCTGATGTCTACAACCATCACCTCGTAGCCAGACTGGGCACAGACCTGGACAATGCCAGCACCCATGAATCCACAGCCAATAACGCCTACCTTCCTAATCTCAATAGTAGTCACCCCTTTCGTGCCTCATTGTTCAACCGGTCACAAGCCCATCTCTCTAGCTACCGCTTCTCGATAGAAACTTGCATCACCGAAGGCAAGTTCGGCAGCCTTGGCACGTCTGGTGTGGAAATGCAATTCATGTTCCATGCTAACGCCAATTGCCCCGTGAATCTGGTGCGCCAAATCCATGACACGCCGGGAAGCTTCGCCCATCCATACCTTGGCCATGGCCACTTCTTTGGTGCAGGGGAGTCCCTTGCTCAACATCCAGGCTGCCTGATAGGCAATGAATCTGGCACCATCAACATCGGTTGCCATATCGGCGCAATAGTGCTGTAGGACCTGGAAGCTACCGATAGGACGGTCAAATTGCTTCCTTTCCTTGGCGTAGTCCACGGTCATCTCCAATACTCGCTGGATGTTCCCGACCGTCTCACAGCACTTCGCAACTGCTGCGCGCTCGATCATCTTCTGCACGACGCTCCAACTCTGGCCTGGTTGTCCTAAAATGCCAGCTTCAGGTACCGGCACATGATCGAATATCACCTCGCACAGCTTATCACCTCCAATGCTCTTCAAGAGGGTGCAATTTATCTGTGGACTCCTGGCGTCTGCCACGAATATTGCGATCCCGTCCTCAGGTTTCCTCCTGGCTACACACAGCACATAGTCGGCAATATGAGCATCGGGAACGAACAGTTTCGTACCTTTGATAACATAGCGGCCGCCATCGGGAACCGCCTCGACCGTGACCGAAGAGGCGTCGTAGTTCTGATAACCCGGCTCGGTCAGGGCCAAAGTAAATCGTCTCTCCCCATGGATTAGCTTGGGCAGGTATTCTTGTTTCTGTTCCTCACTGCCGACATCCAGGATGGGCAGACCCCCAAGAACAACTGCTGAGAAGAACGGACCGGGCAAACAGGTGCGTCCCATCTCCTCCAGCAACACAGCCAGGTCGAGAAAACTCATGCCACCACCCCCATATCTTTCCGGGAACGCCAGGCCGATCCAGCCTAACTCTGCCATCTCCTGCCACAGTTCTCTGGAATAGCCCTTCTCGCTCTCCTCCATCTGTCTAACGAATGCTCTCGGACATTTGTCAGCCAGGAAGTCACGGGCTGTCTTTCTCAGCATTTCTTGTTCCTCAGTAAGACTCAACTTCATCGCTGTCCTCCCGTATCAAGCATTCCGACCCAGATTCCCGGCCCCGTTGAAACGTCCCTCAGTCCCTGATACCGTTGGCTTCGCTCAGGGCGACACATTATGAGCCTGGCAACCCTAATCCACGTGCAGCCAGGATATTCTTCAGGATTTCCGTTGTGCCTGCCTGGAGACTGTAACCCTTAGAGCCTAAGTATGAATGCGGGGCCATGCCCCTAAGAGGAACTAATCTGGAACCCGGCATCAACTGTCCATAGGGACCTAATATCTCCATAGCCACATTAGCCAGGCGTTTCTCAAATTCCGTGGAATAGGCCTTGGACATGGCGGATTCCCAGTTCGGGGTTCGCCCTTCCTCCATTACGCAGGTTACTCTATACCCCAGTAGGCGTCCCACCTCGAATTCAATCCGGAGCTGCGCCAGCTTACTACGAACGTTTGGGTCGCAGGACAGTTTGTGTTCCTTGCTGAACTGAACAATGGCTTCGAAGAGAGGATAGTTGCCCATGATGCGTTCCATGCCGCTCCTCTCATGATCAAGCTGATGGAGGACTTGATAAAAGCCACGGTTCTTCTCGCCTATTAAATACTTCTTGTGTACGCGTACGTTGTCAAAAAAGAGGTCGCTCCAGGCCTCGGTGCCTGTGATATCGGTCATGGGAATGCGACTGAGTCCAGGTGACCTGGCATCTACGATGAACTCACTAATGCCCCTGTGTTTTGCTGCCTCGGGGTCTGTTCTGGCGTACACATCAAAGTAGTGGGCGAAGTAAGCGCAGCTAGTCCAGGTCTTTTGACCGTTGATTACATAGTAATCGCCATCCTCGACCGCTTTGGTTCGGAGCGAGGCCAGGTCAGAGCCTGCCCCAGGCTCACTCATTCCTAGACCGAAATAAGCCTCTCCCTGGGCAATCCTGGGCAGGAACTCCTTCTTTAGCTCCTCTGAGCCGAAGGAAAGAATAGCACCTCCCACCTGGCGGTCAGCAAACCAGTGGCAAGCCGCCGGCGCACCATAACGCAGCATTTCCTCGGTCAGGATAAGTCTATCTATATGGCTGCGCCCTTGCCCGCCATACTCTTCGGGCCAGATCAGCCCTATCCAACCGTTCTCCGCCACCCTCTTCGTAAACGCAGGATCAAAGCCCTGTATCCAGGCATCGCAGGTGGGTTCCCACAACCCCTTCTGAATCTCGTCCTGTAAGAAGCTGCGCACCTCCTGTCTAAACTTATTCTGCTCCTCTGTGAAGCCGAAATCCATCTTTCTCCTCCTTTCTTAGAGATTGATGTTTGAATACTTCCTCCACGGCCGAGCCACGGATTTGCCTGCCAGCGCATCCAGCGCCCTGTTTATAGCTTTTCTGGTATCTGAGGGGTCTATCACATCGTCAACATAGCCTCTCTCCGCAGCGCAGTAGGGGTTTTCGTAGGTTTCCGAATACTCCCTTATCCTTTGTGCTCGTACGTCATCGGGCTTGCCTGCCTCCCGTATTTCTCTAGCGAAGATGACGCTCGCAGCAGTTTCGGCGCCGACAATGGTAATTCGGGCCGTAGGCCAGGCAAGAACGAAATCAGCCCCAATAGCTTTATCCAGCATGCCGTAGTGAGCCCCGGCGTATGATTTTCTGATTATGATTGAAATCAGGGGCACGGTGGCATCAGCCCAAGCGAAAAGCAGTTTGGCGCCGTGGCGCAGGATTCCACCCCAATCTTGCTGAGAACCTATCAGATAACCAGGCGAATCAACAAGAGTGATCAAAGGGATGTTGAAAAGGTCGCAAGACCTGACAAACCTGGCTCCCTTGTCGGCAGCATCAATATCTATGCAACCAGCCATCCACTTCGGTTGACTAGCTACTATTCCCACAGGGCGCCCGTTGAAGCGGGCAAAACCCGTGATCATATTCCTGGCGTGGAGCCCCAAGGTCTCAAAGAACTGACCATGGTCAACTATTCTTCCGATGACTTCGTACATATCGAAAGGTTCGTGTGGATGTTTCGGTAGCAGACCCAGTAAATCCTCTTTCCTTTCCGGATCATCATCAGTTCGGATGCGAGGCGGTCTCTCTTTGTTGTTGGAGGGTAAGAAGGACAGAAGTTCCTTGCACTTGTCCAAGCAATCTGCATCATCTTCAGCCAGGACGTGTGTTTGTCCTGATTTGATGGCATGAGCTTTATAGCCAGAAAGCTCCTCAAGGCCGATTTCCTCCCCCGTTTGCGTCTTGACGAAAGCGGGGCCAGCAATGCCCATGAATCCCGTGTGCCTGGTCTGGATGAGGAAGTCCTGCATTACAGGATGATAAGCCTGTCCACCCAGACAAGGACCCATAAGCAGGGCTATCTGGGGTATTATCCCCGACGCAAGTATCTGAGACCTGAAAAGCCATCCGTAACTCTCCAGGGTATCCATCCCTTCCTGCAGCCGGGCACCTCCGGAGTCATTCATGCCCACAAACGGCCATCCGTTCTCCTTGGCGAAATCCACAGCCCGAACGAATTTCCTACCATGGTATTCGCCAAAGGTCCCAGCCATTGCTGTAAAATCCTCAGCAGCAACAACGACGTACCTGCCGTCTACCCTGCCAAAACCGGTAATAACCCCTTCAGCAGGCACCTCCCTTTGACCCATGCCGAAAGCAGTCGTCCTGTGCTTGACATGCATTCCTATCTCACTGAAGCTGCCCGGGTCAAAGAAGCGGTCCACTCGCTCCCTCGCCGACAGTTGTCCCTTCTTGTGGCGTTCTTCAACCGCCTTCGGCCCTCCCATCTGCAAGATGTGTTCCCGTTTTCTCTTCAGCTCTTCCAGTTTATCTAGATTCTTATCAGACTCGCCGGCCATCGATTAATCCTCCTTACGACTATGCTTGACCACAAAGCTCTTTGTTATTCACTGCCTAACTCCCCTTCCGGCAGAAAGGGGTTTCCTACACGAGATCACACACAAGGCTGCGGTGCCATTCTACCACATGCATGGGCTATAGTGACTTGGCGGGATGACGACAGCAAGGAAACCCAGGAGCCTAGCGGCAGAGATCAAGATCACAGTCGCAAACCCAAATACTCTGACCTTTGCTCCATGCGTTCTACGATAAGCTCCTGGGTTCTGAACGGACTTGTCTCCAGATTGGATTCCACGATTCAGAATTCGGCCCGCGAGATTGCCACGCCCCGATAACTCGGAGCAAAGGATTACTCCCTCGGGGTGCCGACCGGAGTTTGGCCTGAGACAGGGAGATTCTTCGCGAGGCTTGTCTGAACGCTATGAGGCTCTTCGCTTCGTTCAAGACAGCCCGGCACGGGGACCAGACCGACAGTAGCGTGTCAGGGAGGGCATGACTCCCGCCCCTGTTTTCGGTCTAGATTTGCAGAACCTGCCTGTAGCCCTCCATGTCCATGAAACCGTGGCCAGAAACATTGAACAGAATAATCTTTGTTTCTCCCGATTCTTTGCATTCCTTTGCTTCGTCAATCGCAGCAGCAATAGAATAAGCCGATTCGGGAGCGGGCAAGAATCCTTCCCTCGATAAGAATATTCTTGCCGCTTCAAAAACGTATTTCTCATCGATCGGATAAGCAACCGTATCAATATATCCTTTGTTTCTTAGAAGGCTCAAAATCGGAGAACAACCATGATACCTGAGCCCATCGCCGTAAACCGGAGGCATGTCTTTCTGATGGCCCAGGGTATACATTTTAAGTCTGGGGGTGATTCCAGAATAATCGGCATTATCATACCGATACTCTCCCTGCAAATTCGGAGCGGCCTCGGTTTGGGCAGCGACGAACCTCGTCTTCTTACCCTCCTTCAGAACATCTCCAAGAAAGGGCAGAGCAATCCCACCGAAGTTGCTTCCACCCCCGATGCAAGAGACGACGATATCGGGATATCTGTCGATAGCTTCCAGTTGCTTTCTGCATTCAAGCCCGATAATCGTTTGATGGAGCAGTACGTGATTCAGAACCGAACCCAAAACGTAAGCCGCCTTATCATCAGACAAGGCATCTTCCATACCTTCCGAAATCGCTATCGCAAGGGAACCCGGATGCTCGGAATCCTCCTTCAATAGTTTTCTGCCGGTCTCGGTATTCTTCGAAGGAGAAGCAAAGACCTCTGCCCCATAAAGCTTCATAAAATCACGTCTCGCCTCTTTCCATTTATAAACCGCTCTCACCCAGTAGACCGTGGCTTCAAGGCCAGTGATCCTTGCCGCGCAGGAAAGAGCGGTTCCCCACTGCCCTGCCCCGGTCTCCGTAACCAGTCTCTCAAATCCCTGTCTTTTGGCATAATATGCCTGGGCTACCGCAGTATTTATTTTGTGAGAACCGGTCGGGCTGAAAAGCCCCTCGGCCTTGTAGTAAAGCTCGGCGGGCGTATCCAAGAATCTTTCTAGGTTTGCTGCTCGGAAAATGGGCCTTGGCCTGCCGATTTGTTGATAGGTCTCTTGGAGTTCCTCGGGGATCTCTATCCAGTTTTCCCGCGAAAACTCCTGACTCAGGCATTCCTTAATCATTGTCTTGCCCATTGCGGTCATATCACCCTTGGGAGCAGGCAATGGTTCAGGCAAATCCGGGATAATGTTGTACCACCTGTTAGGCAAGTTTTCTGGCAGAAGATTTATCTGTCTTACATCTTTTTTCATAACCTCATCTAGTCTAGCGCGAGAACCGGTCGCCTTGTTCGCAGTTACCGCAGTGTTCTAGGACCCCCTTTCTGTCCTGTGTTGATTTCGAGAGCTCTGACGCTGGCAAATCCCCGTTCAGTCTGGCTTTCCTGGCGCGGTTTGGAGGCGGCCTGTTTGTCCAAACTTCCCTTGTGTGTTACTCCTTTGTCAGTATAGCACATCTCTGTGGCGTAGTGAGATTGGCTGACTTGAGTCATCTGCTATGCCAGGCAGAATTCTAAGGGTTTCAGATATTTGGCTATGGTCGTGCCTACCTATGATCCAGGGCAAACTGATAAACTAGGTCATCCATAATCGCCAGGAATGGGGCTCTTCGATGTGGCTGCTTTACGTTAGCTGTGCCTGGATCGCCGGGATATTTCTGGGTTCAAAGATGAGCCCGCCTCTGCTTACGTTGTTCTTGGGACTTCTCCCTTTCGCGCTTATGCCTCTCCTCCCCAGCAGAAGGAAGGCCTTACTAGTAGCCGCGTTGTGCCTCTTCGCTCTCTTCGGCGGCGGCCTTCGTTTCCCATCAAGCTTGCCCGCAGCAGATGAGCATTCTCTTTGTTTCTACAATGACAGAGGAGTTGTGGAGATTCAGGGCAGGGTGGCACAGCAGCCTGACATTCGCGATGGATACTGCCTGCTGACGTTTTCCGCGAGCGAGGTAACTGTGAACGGCGACAGCAAGGAGGTATCGGGAACCGCTCTAATTCGAGTTCCCCGGTACCCCACCTACCGTTACGGAGACATGCTCAAGATAATCGGGAAACTAGAGAGGCCTCCCCAATTCGAGGATTTTGATTATGAGACCTACCTTGCTCACCAGGGAATTCGCTCCGTCATTTACTATCCCGGGGTGGAAGTTCTCCACCATGGGCAGGGTCTCAAACCTTTGCAGTGGATTTACTCTTTGAGGGAGCGGCTCTCCGCTTCCTTAGCCAGAGCTTTGCCGGAGCCACAAAGCTCATTAGCTCAGGGTATCCTGCTGGGCCTGAGAGGCAACATACCTGACTCCCTCGATCAAGCCTTCTCCAGGACAGGAACGGCACACCTGCTGGCTATCTCCGGCCTGCATGTGGGCATCATTCTGGCCATGTTCCTCAGCTTTGGCATCCTTATCTTTGGCAGGCAGCGCTCCATATATATCTGGCTGGCTTTTGCGCTTATGTGGCTTTATGTGTTGCTCGTCGGGATGCGCCCGCCGGTGATTCGAGCGGCAACAATGGGAAGCTTGTTTCTGATCGCTGAATACCTGGGGAGGCAGCGAAGCGCCACCATTGCCCTGGCTTTTGCCGCGGCAGTGATGGTCGGAATCCAACCTCACATCCTGTGGAGCGTCTCTTTTCAGCTCAGCTTTTCCGCCATGGTCGGGCTTATTCTCCTCTTTCCTCACTTCCAGGCATGGGGAAGAAAGGGAGTGGCCGCCATATCTGGAGATAGAGTCGCACTGGTGACCACAGGCAATATGGTAACTGACGTCTTTGCAGCAAGTTCAGCAGCTATAATCGCAGTCTGGCCGCTCATCGCTTACAACTTCGGTGTAGTCTCCCTGACTGCCCTGCCGGCGACCTTCCTATCGCTGCCTGCATTGCCCTCCATCATAGTTACGTCAGCGCTGGTCGCCTTCGCAGGGCTCTTCTCCCTGATTGCGGCTCAAGTACTCGGCTGGCTGGCCTGGCTTTTCCTCAGCTATCTCGTGTTGGTGGTCCGAGGCTTCGACGCCTTACCCTACTCTTCACTAGAACTGGCTGCTGTTTCCGCCTGGCATGTCTGGGGGTACTATGCTATATTGGCTGGAGCTACAGCATGCCTCAGCTACCGAAAACAGCTGGCCGACGTATTCTCCGGGTTGACTTCGCGTATGAAGAACAGCACCCAAGGCCTTCCCAAACCTCGCTCCGGCTTCCCTGCCAAATGGCTTGCTCTTCCCCTTTTGGTAGTAGCTATCCTGGTGTGGTCGGTGGTCCTCACCCTGCCCAGTGACAGGCTTCATGTGAGTTTTCTTGATGTGGGACAAGGAGATGCCATCTTGATTCAGACGCCCAATGGCCAGAACATACTAATCGATGGCGGTCCTGACCCACAGAAGATCGGTTTGGCACTGGGCGAGAAACTTCCCTTCTGGGACAGGACGATAGACCTCGTGGTTTGTACTCAACCTCAATCAGACCATATCACGGGCCTGGTAGAGGTACTCCACAGGTATAGAGTGAAGCAGGTCCTTGAGCCTGGAGTACCCTACGATTCTCCCATCTACCGAGAATGGCTCAGGCTTATTGATGATAATGGAATCGAGTATAACCTGGCTCGGGCAGGACAGGAGATTGACCTCGGCAACGGCATTAAGATTGAAGTACTTAACCCTCCACCCGAGTTCTTCGAAGGAACTAGCTGTGATGTGGATAACAACGGGGTAGTGTTGAAGCTGACCTGGAACAACGTTAGTTTCCTGTTTACCGCCGACATCAGAGAAGAAGCTGAATTCGAGCTTATCATGCAGCGAGCGAACCTGAAAAGCACTGTGCTGAAAGCCTCACATCACGGCAGCATGACGTCTACCGCCTGGCAGTTTCTGGCTGCCGTCGACCCTGAAGTGACGGTCATCTCAGTCGGGGCAGACAACCCATTTGGCCACCCCAGCCCTGATGTGGTGGAGAGGCTGATTGACAGGGTGGGTGAGGACAATGTCTATCGCACAGACAAGCACGGCACCGTCGAGTTCATCACCGATGGGGAGAGACTGTGGGTGAAGACGGCGGCTAGACCGTAATCGTCCCCTCTTTACGAGGCTCAGGTTGTTCAATCCTGCTCTTTCGTTCGATTTTGAACATGCTTATGGTTGCCTGATCCATCAGGCTCCGTTGTGAGCTCAGTTGAGAAGGCAGGGTGCCCAATAAACCGGGTAAATGCATTCGTGACGGCTTCCGGCTGTATATCCTATGGCGAGACCTTCGAAAAAAGGCTATGGAGGTGCGCCCTTTAGCCTTCCCCGGTCAGGGCGCAGCGAGAACGGCCAGACGACCCCGCAAAGAAACTGTAACGAAGCCCCGGCATTAGATCAGGATCTTCCCGTCCTTGAGAAAGAGGGTCCCATCGACCCATACCTCTCCACCATCGCGGAGGTCGCAGACCATATCCCAGTGGATCGCGGAGCTGTTCTTGCTCCCCGTCTCGGGGTAGCCCTTCCCCAGGGCCAGGTGGATCGTCCCTCCAATCTTCTCATCGAAGAGGGTGTTCTTCGTGAACCGCTGGATGCCGCGGTTGGTGCCGAAAGCGAACTCCCCGACATAGCGGGCCCCTTCGTCGGTCTCCAGCATCTGCAACAGGAACGGTTCATTCTTGGCAGCCGTGGCCTTGATCACCCTGCCGTCCTTGAACTCCAACCGGACATCTTCCACCTCGCGACCATAGGCGCAGGCAGGAAACGTATACCTGATTCGCCCGTTAACGCTCTCCTCGATCGGCCCGGTGAAGATCTCTCCATCGGGGAAGTTTTCGTGTCCGTCGCAGTTCTCCCACTTCCGACCAGTGACCTCGAGCTTGAGATCCGTATCGGGGCCGAGGACACGGATCTCCCTGGCCTTGTTCAACCAATCCACCACCCGCTGCTGCTCCTTAGAGATCGCCCGCCAGGCCTTGATCGGATCAGGCTCCTGGACCAGGCTGGCCTTATACACGAAGTCCTCAAATCCACGGAGTGACATCTCTGCATCCTGAGCGAAGGCATGGGTAGGATAGACAGTCGCAGTCCAGCGCACTTCTTTCTTGGCCGCCCGTTCGAGGAATCGCTCGGAGAGGGAACGCATCGCCATCGCCCTGCGGGACTGCTTGCCAGGATCAGCATTGGTGAGAGACCTGGTGTTCACGTCCGTCCAGATCGCGATGCTTGCGTCGATCTGCTCAATGACCTCCTTCACGAACGGGGGGATATAATCGAGCTGGGCATCGTCGGCATAGGTGTAGAAGAGTTCCTGCGCTGCGTCCAGTCCAATCTGGAGCCAGGGGTGGGCTCCGCGCTCCAGTACCTGTTGATAGACAGCCAGGATCAACGGGGCACCCTCGGGAGCGCCGTTGATCCGGACCAGTTGATTCGGTTGGACCTGAACAGAATAATCGACCAGGATTTTAGCCACAGTTTCGGTTCGAGGATCTGACATCTGACCTCCTTCGGTTCTGTAATCGTGGAATCAAGGGGCAGTCTAGCAGAGACACTCGAGAGCAGTCAAACTACCACTCGAGGTTATATGCACCCTGCACGACGAGCGACTTCCGTGGCTTCCTCGTGCCTGGAAGCGGAGCCGGTGACACGGCCCCATCAAGGCAGACATCTGTAGAGGCGCCCTAACGATATTCCGCCTCCTTTTGCCGCGCTGAACCCCACGTGCAGGAACTCCACCAGTTTGTGCCGAACACGCGTAGCACAGCCTGGCAGGTTGCCCGAATCGTCTGGTTGGAGTATCCTACTGAAAGGGAGTTATAGCTCAGCCCCATCACGGCATAGACAGCAAGATTGTAATGGCTAATATCGTTGATCTGGATGACGCCTCAGTCTATCGGCGATACGACGTTTCGGGAATGCTCCATCACCTGCATGGGTTCCCTGAGCAATGCCGGAAGGCCCGAGAAAAGGTGCTGGAGTTTGACCTTCCCCACGAGTATACCGGAATATCTAATGTCGTTATCCTTGGGATGGGCGGCTCTGCCATCGCCGGTGATATCGTGCGGCGGCTTACCCTGGCTGAAAGCAAGTCCCCCGTTCGGGTGCACCGGGACTACGGCCTGCCTGCATTCGTTGATGAAGGCACGCTGGTGATCGCCTCAAGTTACTCAGGAGATACCGAAGAAACCCTCTCTGCATTCAGCGAATCGCTGAAGACGCAGGCCAAGAAACTGGTCATCACCTCGGGCGGCAAACTCAAGCAGTTAGCTGACGCCAAAGGCATCCCTACATTCGTGGTGAGCTACAGGGCACCTCCCAGAGCTGCCTTTCCCCATAACTTCGTTCCTTTGGTCGGCATTTTCCAGAAGCTTGGTCTGCTCAGAGATAAATCCGCGGATTTTCAGGAGACGATGGACATTCTGAACAAGATATCGGAGGACCTTGTCGAAACCAGATCCTTTGCCTCCAATCACGCAAAGCAACTAGCAGCTAAGCTGCAGGGGCGTGTGGTAGTCATCTATGGAGCGGAGATGCTCACAGAAGTGGCCCAGCGCTGGAAGGCGCAGTTCAACGAGAACAGCAAAGCCTGGGCGTTTTCCGAAAGCTTCCCCGAGCTCAACCATAATGCTATAGTGGGCTACGACTTCCCGCTCAAGGCGAAGGAGGAGATGTTCGTGCTTATGCTGCGTTCCCCCTTGTTGGGTCCGCAGAACTCGCTTCGTTACAAGGCTACCGCTGAATTGCTAACGAGAGCGGGAATAGCTCACGAATTCGTCGAAGCCAGCGGAGAAAGCACATTGGCTCAGATCCTGAGCCTGGTTCTCCTCGGCGATTACTCCAGTTTCTATCTGGCCATGCTCAACGGAGTTGACCCTACATCCGTGGATGCGATAGACTTCGTCAAGCAATACCTCGCCCGGTCTGCTGATTCCAGCGACTAGGGAGAGTGAAAGGGCATAGTTGGTAGGGAAGATGCGTGGGCAGGTCAACAAACATGGCGGCGGGGTGGCCGGGCCAAAGCACTGCTCCTGGCTGCCGACAAAGACACAGGACTTAGGCCTCTCACTAACACCAAAGCCAAGCACGTTCTGCCAGTGGGCAGCAAGCCCATTCTGTTTCATGTGCTGGACTGTGTAATCGAGGCCGGTATCAATGATATCGGCATCGTTGTATCTCCCGACTCTGACCCTTGCGTAAAGGAAGCCATAGGTGATGACTGCAGAGTGAAGCTGGAGTAGAGAAGCATGCAGAGGCTGTTAATTGTTTCCAATAGGTTGCCCCTTACGGTTCAAGAGAGGAAAGGCGAGTTGCACATTGAGCCCAGTGTTGGCGGTCTGGCTACAGGTCTCAGCTCATGGTACAAGTCCTGCAACAGCATCTGGATAGGATGGGCGGGGATAACACAGAAGAAGATGAAAAGGGAAAGAGGCATCATGGCGAGATTGCTATCTGAGAACTGCCATCCTGTGTCCATCTCACCGCAAGATGTCGAGGCCTACTACAACGGTATCTGCAACAGAACCATCTGGCCCCTTTTTCACTACTTCCCGCTCTATGCAGAATACAGCGAAGGTTCCTGGCAGGCTTACCAACGAGTGAACACAGCTTTCGCCAACGTAGTCGCCGGAATTGCCCGGCCCAACGACGTGATCTGGGTACACGACTATCACTTGATGCTGCTTCCCCAGCTTTTGAGAGAAAGACTACCGAAGGCAACAGTGGGCTACTTCCTCCACATCCCGTTTCCGTCTTTTGAGGTATTCCGCTTGCTGCCGTGGCGTAACCAGATCCTGGAAGGACTTCTGGGCGCAGACCTCGTAGGTTTTCACACCTATGACTACACCGGACACTTCCTGGACAGCGTTCAACGTCTGTTGGGTTATGATGTGACTACGGCACAGATCACCGTGAGCAATCGGATAGTGAGGGCAGATGCATTTCCCATGGGAATAAGCCATGAGCGATTTGCCGGCGTTGCTGAGGACGCAAAGACGCAGGCAGAAAGAAAGAGGGTTCGCAAGAAACTGGGAGATTGCCAGGTGATTCTTTCAGTAGACCGTCTGGACTACACGAAAGGCATCCCCCAGCGGCTGGAAGCTTTCAGCGCCTTTCTCGACAGGAACCCAAAGTTCAAGGGAAGAGTGACTCTTGTCTTGCTCGTAGTCCCCTCGCGCACTCGAGTAGAGCAGTATATGCGGTTGAAGAAACAGGTAGATGGACTTGTCGGCGAAATCAACGGGAAACACGGGACTATAGGCTGGATGCCAATCTGGTACCTATACCGTTCTTTATCCTTCCACTCCCTCACCGCTCTCTACAGCCTGGCTGATGTTGCCCTCGTTACCCCTCTCAGGGACGGGATGAACCTTGTAGCAAAAGAGTATTTGACGACTAAGGCGGATGGGAGAGGAGTCTTAATACTGAGTGAAACTGCCGGAGCCGCGCAAGAACTGGGTGAGGCGATCATAATAAACGCGAATGATCAGGAGGATCTTATCCGCGCGTTGAAGCAAGCCTTAGAAATGCCGGAACAGGAGCAAGTAGGGCGCAACCGCATAATGCAGAAACGCCTGCGTCGCTACGACATTGTGCGATGGGCAGATGAGTTCATCGACAAACTGCTTCACGCCAAGGGACTTCAACGAGAAATGGCAGCAAAGGCACTGACCTATGAGATGCAGAGCAAATTGGTCAATGATTTCCAGAGGAGTGATAGAGCACTGCTTCTGCTGGATTATGATGGCACACTTGTCCCCTTCTCACCCAAGCCGGAAGAGGCAAGGCCGGGTACCACACTTATGAGCCTGATCGAGAAGCTTGCCGCGAATCCTCGAAGCGATGTAGTGCTCATAAGTGGCCGTGATAAGGATACACTGGAGAGGTGGTTCGGACATCTCAGCGCAGCCTTGGTGGCTGAACACGGCATTTGGATCAAAGACAAAGGCGGCGGATGGGAAACGATAGAGACCCTGACGAGTGAGTGGAAGGAAGAGGTGTATCCGATACTTGAGTCATCGGTGGACAGGACTCCTGGCTCCTTCGTCGAAGAAAAGGGATTTTCCCTTGTATGGCATTACAGGAAAGCTGACCCCAGGCTAGGTGAGCTTCGAGCACGGGAACTGATAAACAATCTGTCGAATACAATTGCCAATTTGAATCTTCAGATATTGGAGGGAAGCAAGGTGGTGGAGGTAAAGAACGCTGGTATTAACAAGGGTCGCGCGGCTTTAACATTGATGTCGCGAGCGGAATGGGACTTTGTCCTCGCAATAGGAGATGATGCGACCGATGAGGACACCTTCAAGGTTCTCCCTTCTACAGCGTGGTCCATAAAGGTGGGGTTTGGCGCTTCGGCAGCCAGATTCAGCCTTAGTTCGCCGAGCGAAGCGATTTCTCTATTAACAGAACTGGCAGGACAGAACGTGTAGTTGCCCGATTCATCGGGCTTCCTCCTTTGTCATTTCCGGCCCGATGTATTGGGACGAAGCAATCTCAGGACGCGTATGAGATTGCCATGCAGATTCCAGGTGCCTGCAATAGCAAGAAACGAAGCGCCTGCTGAATCAAGGACCTACAAACATTGCGCTCTCGTCCGCTTGCTCAAGTTGAACCAGGGATGAAAACTGACTATGGATTCAGAACTGACTTCCTTGCTGACAGCCCCGGTCATGATCATATATATGGCCATGAGATGATCGGCAATCCGATCGGGAAGGAGAAAGTTCCGCTTCACATACTCTCTGCCCCTGTTACCCATCGCCTGAGCAGCCTTGGGTTTCTCCAGCAAATGGACCACCTTTTCCGCGGTCTTGTGTGGTGTCTCGTAGAAGTATCCTGTATCGCCGTCACGAATCTGAAGGGGTATTGCCCCCACGTCAGCACCTATCACAGGTTTGCTTTTCCACAATGCCTCAGTAATCACCAACCCAAAGCCTTCTCTGGTAGATGGCTGCATTATCACTGTCGCGGCCCGCTGGAGCGCATTCACTTCTCTCCAATTCTCCAAGCGGTCGTCTAGCGATAGATTCAGCACATGGACGCCCGTGTCATTCTTCGTGTCTTCATACACACGGGATAGGATTCTCTCTCCTTCTGGGTCATCGGCGGCAAAGCCACCTGCCACTATGAGCTGGCATTCTCTTTCCTGTGTTACCCGTCGGTAGGTGGCAATAGTCCTGTCTATTCCCTTCCAGGGATCGAATCTCCCGATCTGAGCAATAATCGGCACCCTGGGGTCTATACGGTACTTAGCAAGAACCCTGTCTATCTCCTCCTGGTTCAACTCCCTGTTCTTCTCAGAAAGAGGGTCAATGAAGGGAGGGATTATGAACTTGGGCAGCGGCCACCAGGAGATAATATACTGAGCCGCAGAGAATATGGCAGCATCATAGTGCTTGGCCCAACCAGTCAGGAAATCCCACAGGCCAGAGTTGCTCTCCAGAGTCCCTTCATCAATATGTATGTGGCATCTCCAGAGCCAGGTTTCGTGCGGCCTTCTGAGATAGTGACTCAATCCCAGCGGCTGTGGGTCATGCACCTCTATCACTTCCGGTTCGTAGTCCACAAGATTCTGCCTGGCACACTCCTCGATTGTGGATATGTAAGTCTGTTGCTGCTCCCGACTGAAGGAACCGCTCTTACCCTGCAGCAGGTTGTGAAGCTCCTTCGTGCTCTCGAAGTACTGCCTGGAGCCACGGACTATCTTCCATTCAGTGTCTATTCCCAGCATGTTCAGGAACGGGACAGTGCTGTAAAGCATCTCAGCGACGCCTCCGCCTTTGGCCGTGGCGTTCAGCGCCAGTTTCTTCAGGCCTCTCACCCGCTGAGCTATCCTGTACAGCCTCTCCATTCTCTCCTCGCCTACGATAGGGGCATAAGCTTCTGGAGGAGATGTGGAGAAAGGGCAGAAGTTCTTTCTCTTACTGTACACTGTTCCATCTGCCAGAACCGAAGAAGTGCCTGTGTTCGTCATTCAGAATCCTCGCTTTCCAAGTTACACTAAACCGAATCCACGTTGCGCCACGAAATCGGTTGATTCTACATCCTGACGGCACAGCGTGGCAAATCCCGCACTTCTCTATGTCTGTGCCGCAGATAACGGACAGGCGACCGAGCCGCTGC
>SOJB01000079.1 GCA_004376695.1 Dehalococcoidia bacterium
CCGGGTTGTCACGCAGGAGACTCATAGGATTAAGCCTGGTTCCGGTTAGTCAGGCGCAGGTGTTCTGCAGTATCGAGCCGGAATGCGGTGCACGCAGGCAGATGGCTATCGGCACACACGTTGTCCATCTGCCAAGTGTGTTTGACGCCTATGGGTCAATCCTCTAATATTGCTTGGGTTGAATACCTGCATATCGGGTTGGGGGGTGCCATCGGTGTCGTAAAATGGCTGTAAGCCGCCAGATGATTGCCATCATGTCTGTCATGGGTCTCAGCATCCTTGCTATGAGCATCCTGAATCCTATGATGCCTCTCTACCTCACATCCATCGAGGTTACTCCTGAGATAGTGGGGTTGATGCTTTCAGTAGCCATGGTAGGCATGGTTGTCGGTGAGGGTTTCTGGGGGTGGGTGGCTGATAGAAGAGGGATCAAACTCCCTCTGAAGGTTGGCACCTTCGTTACTGGTCTGGCCGTTTGTTGTTTTGTTCTGACACAGAATGTATCTCTTATCTTCACTATCTTCTTCTTCTGGGGGTTGCTTCAATCGGCCCTTTTTGGTCCCTGCAGGGGCTACATAGGCGCCAATGCGCCAGTGCTGAGAAAGGCTACGTTCATGGCTATCATCACGATGATAATGGCAGCTTCAAGAAGCATTGGCGCTCTCCCGAGTGGCTTCCTGGTTGACAATCTGGGATTTCATGCTCTGTTCTTTGTTTCCTGTGGAATTAGCTTGCTTGCTGGCATCGTCGTTCTAGCAGGCTGGAGACAAGCTCAGCCGCCGCAGATTCAGATCATCGGTGACAAAGCCCCGAACCCATCAGATTCTGTAGACAGAGTGAACCGTAGCTCCTTCGCCGTCCAGTGCGTAGTGACGGCCCTCCAAAGCTGGACTCGAGGCACCATGCTGGGCTTTTTGCCACTTCTAGCCACTCAGGTTCTGGGTGTCTCTGCCACCAAAGTGGGTGTCCTGTTCACGATCTACGGCATTGCAGTTATGTCGCTGAGCATACCTATGGGAATGTTAGCAGACCGGATAGGAAAGAAGACACTGATGACGCTGGGGCTGGTGACGTCCGGGGCAGCTATGGCAGGCATGGCGTTCAGTCCGAGTTATGCCTGGCTCATGGCCTGCGTCCTTGGCAGCGGAATGGGCGTGGCAGCATTTAGCCCGGCAGCTCTGGGCATGATTTCGGACTTAGTGCCGGCAAGACGGCAGAGCACTGCAATGGGGATTTACGGTGCCTTCGGTGAGAACATCGGGATTATTGCTGGGGCCAGTGTAGGCGGCTTTGTCTGGATTGCTTTTGGACATCAATATGCCTTCCTTATGGGCACTGCGGCCACTGCTCTGGGAACCATTATCTGCCTTGCGCTGGTGAAAGACAAAGCCACCGCCGAGCTTTAGACTTCCTCTGCACAGATAGCTACCGTGACGGTATCCCAGAGAACAAACCGTTCCAATTCTTCGGAGAGGAGCCTACCGAAAAGTCAGCGTTACTTGATCACATGAAGGAGAAGCAAGGTTGATATCCGATTGAGCTTCCCGCCCTGTTGCTTCGTCACAGGTATCAACACGGGTTCCTGTTTCATCATTCCAGCAGTTCCTGGTCCATCCTGTACCCATGATCCGGCATCTGCCTGCCGTCTATGTATACCGTCCTATCAATCACCTTCACCCGCCCGCGCGCTAACAGAGCATGTACCACAAACGGATAGAGCTCCCAATCTCCCGCCACCTTGAGTGCACTCTGAAGATTCTCACATATTCTCTTCATCACTGCTTTTAGCTCGGCGTCAGCCGACTTCTCGAAATCACCATAGCTGGATACAGTATGCTTCTTCGCAAAGCCCGTAACCTCCTCGAACCCGTCGACCAGTCCCTTTGTTCCTTCTGATTCCAATGCCCTGAGCGTGGGGACTATCTGAAGGGGTCTAGATTGGGCCAATACCGGTCCTGTGTCTTCTCCCTTATCAACGATGAACAGAGTTGATCTTATCTCTGTGTCACCGGCCAGTATGGCTTTGGCGGCAGGTATCCAATGCAAGCCCGAGTGACCCTTAGCCGTATCCCCTGGATGAATATTGAGGATCTTTGGATAGTACTTGTCCACCGTCCAATCGGTTAACCATTGATCGTAGCCTGCCAGGCAGATCAAGTCGGGTGCCTTTTCGCTTCTGTCTTCTATCAGGCGCCACACATCCTGTTCGAACCTCACCCTCTCAGGACAGCTCCTGGGAACACTCATTGAACCATATCTATCTCTTGCAGCCTTCAAGTAGGGTAAGTGGCTTAGTTCGATGGTGATATGGTTATTCGCCCGGGCTTTGTTCACACCTTCACAATCGGGTCTATTCGTGAACACAACGTAGCTGTGATCGGGATCGCGTTGAACAATCCTCTCGTAGTTCGTTCCCGAACCGGAAACGAAGCAGACAATCGTCATTTTGCCTCCATGCGGATTTGGCTCGTAAATCATCTGTATCACTGGCGTCAGTCATTTCCCATTGCTGCTGCCGGAGTTATCTCTATTCTCTTCTTTTGCGGTGAGTTGTCAGCACTTGTCGTGGGCACTGGCTATGCTCCTGCGGCATGACCAGGCTTCCCTTTCAAGCTCTCCAGTAAGTCACTGGAGGGTTCGTTTGGAATGGTAGCTATGGTTTCTCCCTGGTATTCGAAAAGCTCCTTGTTGTCGTCGGTGATTTCACCTATTACGGCGGCAATACCGTTTTGGGACTGAATGGCCGTCATTACGTCGTCGACGTCCGCCGGAGAAACCTGAAGCACCATCCTGGCTTGAGTCTCGCAGATCAGGATTTCCTCTGCGGTGAGATCCTCCACTTTAAGCGGCACTGCCGATAGGTCGACTTCTGCGCCGAAACCACCGTGCTTGGCCGATTCGCAGACGGCGGCCCCGATGCCGGCGGCTCCCAGGTCAGAACAGGCGTGGATCTTGCCTGTCCGGAAGGCAGCTAAACTGGCTTCCAAAGTCGTTCTTTCTTCCTTGAAGAGAGGTTTAGCTGGCCGCATGTCCCGGACTAATCCCGCTCTGTACAGAGTATCGTTCCCGTCCTCGGCGGTCTGACCAATAATGATGATCTTATCCCCGATGACTTTGGCTGGCTTGGTAAGCGGCTCTTCGGTAACCAGTTTGCCGATGACCGCAGCCACTACTGCCGGGACAATGTCAGTTAAAGAGGTCGAAAGACCACCTCCAATGATGAAAACATCCATTGTGGCACACATGTCTCTTATCCCCTGAACCATCAGGTTGAGCCTTTCTCGGCTTGTCATTATCTTGCATTCGCCACAGGTGCATTTGCCTGTGAAACCACAAGGTCCCACCAGCACCTCTTCTCCTAGCGGTCTGGTTCCTATGAAATCCAGGAGGAAGAAGGGCCTACCGCCCATGGCAGCAACGTCCCGCATGGCACCACCGGCTCCGGTTGCGGCGGCATCATAGGGTCTCGGCACACAGGGAGAACAATGGCTCTGCAGTTTGGCCACGAGATAACCTTGCGTCCCCGGCATCCGGAAGACGGCCGCATCATCACCCGGTCCTACGGCCAAGGCCCCCGGCCACTTCTGATTGACCATCCGGTTCAACTCTTCAAACGCCTTGAAATCAACTGCCTGATCGATGTTGTGATGCAGGTGGGCAAACAAGGCATGCATCAACGCCCTTTCAATCGTATTCATCTCCTGCCTCCCTATGGTTTTCATTGTACGGCGATTCTCTCACCATGAACGAGGTCAAGGCACGCCGATACTACCTGCGATGTCGGAGCCAGTATCGAATTCACCGGTTGCCCGCCCTCCGCCGGTATTTTACTCAATGAGCGAGGAGTTTCAAAGTATGCTGGTTGTGCAATACGCCTCCGGGAATCAGGCGATGCTTGCACTTAGGATGCACAAAACAGTGCCCCAAGCAACCTCCCATTCTTTGGTCTTCTCCCCTCCTCCTTTCGACTTCCGCCTACTCAGGCTCGGTTCTCCGTCCACCAACCTCATGTTCGGCTGCTTGGGGTGACCTTAATAATAGCACATCTGTGAATAGCTTGTCAAGTTTCCTTGTGCGGTATCCACGACATGCCATACGCTGTCTGGGTCCTGAAATGGGCACTCGTTGATAATGAGATCACCCGTGGATAGGAATTGCCCTGTGATTACGCCCCTGTCTCTGCCCTGCACGATTGCCGGCTTTGTTGGGTGGATGACAGCGCTTCGTGAATGCCATCGGTCAGGCCAGCTGTCCTGAGAAGGTGTAGAGGCATTCCGCCGTTTTTGCTATCATTCCTTCTGCGGACGATTGCAGATAACCCTGTGTCTGAGGCACGGATAGTGATGAATTCGTGTCTCGGTGCAAGGCTCTCGCTCGCCGTGAATTCTGCGGCAGGGTTGCGCTATGTTGGGGCTCCGTATGCTATGCCGCGCAAAGGGAGGAAAAGATGGAATTACTGAAAAGGCTTTCTGAGGCCCCGGGAATACCGGGAAGGGAGGAGGCGATTCGGGCCATCGTTCGGGAGGCGTTGAGTGCTCATGTGGATGAGATTAACGTGGACCGGCTGGGGAACGTGATCGCTCACAAGAGGGGTGCCGGTCCAAAGGTGGTAGTGGCCGGACACATGGACGAGATTGGGTTTCTCGTGTCGCACGTGGATGAGGAAACAGGGTTCCTGCGCATCGAGCCCGTAGGCGGGTTTGACGCTCGCACGTTGATTGCTCACCGCGTGACTGTCCATGCTAAGGGTGGCGCCATGTGCGGGCTCATCGGCACCAAACCCGTCCATGTTCTCACGGAAGAAGAGCGGAAGAAAGTACCGGAGATGAAGGACCTGTTCGTTGATGTCGGTCTTTCCGGCAAGGAGGCGACAGAACAGGTGCGCGTCGGGGATCCGGTAACCCTTGTGCAGACGTTCGATGAGGTGGGAAACCTCGTTACAGGCAAGGCGCTCGATGACCGGTTGGGTGTGTACGTGGGGATCGAGGCAGTAAGAAGACTTGCGAAAGAGCACCAGGCCGATGTCTACTTCGTGGCTACAGTGCAGGAGGAGGTGGGACTGCGGGGAGCGCGGACGTCCGCCTTCGCCGTTGCCCCGGACATCGGAGTTGCCCTGGATGTGACCCTCGCCTGTGACATACCGGGCGTAGCGGCCCACGAGCAGATAACCCGCCTTGGCAAAGGTGTGGCGATCAAGGTGAAGGATTCGGCGTCCATCTCCCATCCCGGGCTTGTGCAGTTCCTGGTGAGCTTGGCCGAAGAGCGGAAGATACAATATCAGCTTGAGATACTGCCGAGGGGAGGGACCGATGCCGGCGCAATCCAGCCTGCCCGCGAGGGGGTAGCCGTGGTCACCATCTCTGTTCCCACCCGTTACGTGCACACTGTGGTGGAGACCGCCCACAAGGCTGACATCGAGGGCGCGATCAACCTACTTGTCGCCTTCCTCGAGACCTGCCATCAGGCCGACCTCCGGTTGTAGCATCGGGAGTTGTCCCCAGTCATCGCGGCCTCTATTATCGGAGCTGTCTCCGGCTGTCCGCAGTGTCCAATACAGAAGGATGCTCATGCTAGGGGCATGCACCCTACGTGCCCTCTTTCTTTTCCTCAGCGTAGAAACTCTTGAGCCGTTCCGCCATCTCTTCCAGGCGCTTGTTGACGAGGCAGTTAATCGTGTCCTCAGGATAGACGCCATCTTTCTGTTTCTCGCCTGCGGGCACGCCGGTCAGTATTTCGATACCCTCGTCGATGGTCGTGGCTGAGTAGATATGGAATCGGCCCTGCCTGACAGCGTCCACGACTTCCTCGCGCAGCATGAGGTTGCTCAGATTCTGTTGGGGTATCAGCACTCCCTGGTCACCGTTGAGCCCTTTCGCCTGGCATACCCTGAAGAAGCCTTCTATCTTCTGGTTGACGCCACCTATCGGTTGAATCTCACCTTTCTGGTTCACCGAGCCCGTCACAGCTACACCTTGCTTTATCGGTATGTCCGAGAGGCTGGAGAGAATGGCGTATAGCTCGGCAGAGGAGGCGCTGTCTCCGTCCACGCCCTGGTAAGACTGCTCGAAGCATAGGCTGGCCGACAGGGACAACGGCTTGTCCTGGGCATACTGCCACCCCAGATAGCCACTCAGAATCATGACCCCTTTGCTGTGAATTGGACCGCTAAGCTGCGACTCTCGCTCTATGTTGATAACGCCGCCGCGTCCCAGAAAGGTCTTGGCTGTAATCCGCGATGGCTTGCCAAAGGAGATGTCACCGAGCGTGTAGACGCTCAGGCCGTTGACCTGGCCCACCACCTCGCCCTCAGCATCTATCATGATGGTGCCCCGACTTATCATGTCCCGGATTCGTTCGTCAGGAAGGTTATGTCTGAACAGCCTCTCGTCGATAGCTTTCTGCACGTGCCTGGCTGAGATAAACTTGGCGTTATCCCGTGAGGCCCAGTAATTGGCTTCCTCAATCCAGTCCTTGACCTGGGCAAACCTTGAGGACAATCGCTCCTGATCGGCCACTATCCTGGCAGAATGCTCGATGACCTTGGCAACACCGCTGGGGTCGAAATGCCTGGTTTTACATTCCTCGCAACACCCGGAGAGAAAGGCGGCGTAGGCCAGCATGTTGTCTTTGGTTCTCTCAATCTCAGAATCAAAGTCAGCTTTGACCTTGAATATCTCCCAGAAGTCTTCATCGTACATCGACAACAACTGGTAGAGCAGGGCGTCACCGGTAAGCACCAGCTTCACCTTTATCGGCATCGGTTCCGGTCGCAGCCCCTGGGGCGCGATGAGCCCGAACTGCTCAAATGGGTCTTCTATTCTCACCTCTCCATTCTTGATCGCCCGCTTAAGCGCTGGCCAGACGCCGGGATTCGTGAGCACATCCTTCACACTGAGCAGCACATAGCCGCCGTTGGCCTTACTGAGAGCTCCTGCCTTCAGCATGGTATGGTCGCTGAGGTACCCGCCGAGGAGGAATCGCCGCTCAATCTTGCCGAACATATTGCCGAGATTGGGATTACTCTCGAGAATCACAGGAGGACCTTTGGCTCCGTCGTTATCCACAAAGACGTTTACCTGGAACGGAAGGAAAGGATCTCTTCCTCCCATGGCTTGACTCACCGGGACTCCCAACACGGGATGCACTGGTTCTTCAGTTCCCTTGAAGAGTTCGAGGTTGTCGAGTATATAAGCTTTGAGGCCGGTAAGATATTGAGTTACCTTCGGCCAATCAGAGTATCGCTCAAACAGCGAGCCGAATAGGCCGGAGACGGTATACTCGCCGATGTCCTCATCTACCTTCTGTAATCGCTCCATGGCCTTCGTTTGCATATTGCTCGCAGTTTCGAGGCTTGCCTTCAGTTTCTTGCGTAACTCCGCTTGCTTGGAGTCGAGCTCTTTCTTGACGTCTTCCTTGAGAGCAAGGTATTCCTGTTCCTGCATGGGACGGTCCTCTTTCACGGGAATCAAGGCCGGGCCGGATGGAGTCGTCTGCAGGATGAAGCCCTGGCGGCGGGCTTCGCTGGATATCTCCTCGAACAACTTCTGCTGCTGAGCCTGTACTTCTTCAGCCGTCTTCTGTTTCTGATTCTTGTACTCCTCGCTGGAGAAGGCTTGCCCCAGTCCGTGGCGAATCTTGTTAAGGAGGTTGGTAAGCTCTTTACGGAAGGCTTTACCCTTACCTTGAGGCAGACTGGCTATTTGAGGAGTGTCAGGCTCCTTGAAATTGTAAAGGTAACACCAATCGTTTAGGTCGACGGTTTCGCCCCGGGCTTCTCGTTCCTTGATGACTCTTTCGATATAAGCCTTCACCATGCTCGTCTTTCCCGTCCCGGTGAGACCGGCAACATAGATGTTATACCCTGTGTGGGCCATGTTTATGCCGAACTCCACTGCCCGCGTTGCTCGCTCCTGACCGATGAACTCCCGAAGCGGGGCTAAATCCCGGGTACACTCAAAATCGAACAGTTTGGGATCGCATTCCCAGCGAAGCTTATCAACTGGTACCTCATACTTCTTTGGTTCCATAGGCTCCTCCTTATGACTCTCCTCGGTACGTAGAGTGTAGCAGAATTCGCCACCAACCACTATCGGCTCAAGCCAGAGTCTCCTTGCCTGTAGTTGAAGCTACCACGGCAACTCAGTAATATCACTGCTTGTTCAGAAAGCTAGGCTTCATGTCGCAGAATGGCACGTATGCGTTGCAGCAATGGCGGATGCGAGTAGTTGAGAGAAACGTAAAAGGGATGGGGCATCAGGTTTGATAGGTTGCCCGCATGTAGTTTCTTCAGCGCTTCTACCAGATGCTGTGGATGCTGGGTAGTCTCGGCTGCGAAGCGGTCAGCTTCGTACTCGTTCCTACGCGACAGCGCGTGCATCATGATCGAAAGCCCCATTTCCAGAGGGGTGTAGAGCAAGCCGAAGAACAGAATACCGCTGTAAATGGATTGCTGCTCCATATAGAATGCGTCGTAGAGTCCAGGGTTGCCCAGCAAGATAGATAGTACGAAGAAGAGCACCGCGGTGTGAAGAATGCTGATTATTGTGCCCTGTAGTATATGCTTCTTCTTGTGATGACCGATTTCGTGGGCAAGCACGGCTATCAGTTCGGGCACCGTGTGCTTCTTGATTAAGGTATCAAGAAGGGCAATCCGCTTGTTACGGCCAAATCCGGTAAAGAAGGCATTGGATTTACTGGAACGCTTGGAGCCGTCCATGACGAAGACGTTTCTGACCGGGAAATCGACCGAGCGGGCATAGTTGAGAATAGCCTCTCTCAACTCGCCTCCTTCCAGGGGGGTGAACTTGTTGAAGAGCGGCATAATCCATGTTGGAGCCACATACTGCAGGATCAGCGAAAAGAGGGTGACGGCAATCCAGCAGTAGATCCAGGCATGGTATCCCGCATACTCAAACAGGGCTAGAATACCGCCTAGCAAGGGTGCACCAATCAACGCTGCGAGGACCAGGCCCTTGATCCTGTCCGACGCGAAAGTGCGTGGGTTAGTCGTGTTGAAGCTGAATCGCTCCTCGATTACAAACGTTCGATAGATGCTGAAGGGCAGCTTAATCAGGCTATAGCCTAGCACCAGGATGCCGATGTATAACAATCCGTTCAGGATAGGAACAAAGCCCCAGGACCTGACTACCTGGTCAAGATAGTTGAAGCCGCCAGTAAACCAGAAGGAAAGCAAAACGACCAGGCTGAACGTACCGGTTACGAAATCAAAACGGGTATTAGCGCGAAGGTATTCTTGAGATTTACGATACTCCTCCGATTGGTACACCCCTTCAAGAGTGAGAGGCGGCTTTGTGCTCAGGGACTTGAGATTAAGCAGATTGGCAATCACTCCTATCGCGTACTCAATGAGCAGGGCGATAAGAATGACAAGGAAGAATGGATTCATCATTGCTCGGCCGGTTATACCTTATTCTAATATAGACCTGTGCAGTCATCAACAAAGGGCAGGCACAGTCCATCAAGGAGTTGAATGCGAAAGCAAGTCCTTTATGACGGCAGATCAGTTACTTGACGGAATGATAGGAACGTTCACCAGTCCGATCAAGGGCTTCAAGACTTCTGGACAGGCGCTTGACAGTGCCGGGGCGTGATATACTATCGGCCGGGTTTCCCCAAGGCTGAACTACTGTAGAACAAAGACAGGAATACAAGGAAATCCGGTGCTGATCTTATGTTTGCGTAGAGTGCCGCCTGGCAAGAATGCCCACCGCTGAACGGGCGGTTGCAGACAAGAGGTTCCAAATACCTCACCGGAGGTGCATGATGGCCGAAGTAGAGACTGAAGTGAAAGGCCGCTCGATTGTTGTAACCATAAATCGTCCGCAGGTGCATAACTGCGTCGATGCTGAGACGGCGCAACTCCTCTTCGAGGCTGTCCAATCGTTCCGCAGAGACCGGGATCTTGATGTGCTTGTCCTGACGGGAGCGGGCGATGTTTCCTTCTGTTCCGGAGCAGACCTGAAACACGTTGAAAGCCTCATTGCACGTCCCGGCGCCGATGAGTCCGGGCCGATGGGCATCAGTCGTGTTACCGACCTGGACAAACCAACCATAGCCGCTGTTAACGGCTACTGCTTAGCCGGTGGTCTGGAGTTGGCCTGCTGGTGCGATTTCCGCGTCGCCTCTCACAACGCCAGTTTTGGCAACCCTGCCCGCCGCTGGGGTGTTCCGCTCATCGATGGCGGCACGCAGCGCCTCCCCAGAATCGTCGGCCTCGGCAATGCGCTCTATCTCATAGAGACGGGCATCGTGATTGACGCCGCGGGCGCACTTCGGATGGGGCTGGTACAGGAGGTCGTCCCCGATGGACAGGCTCTGCCACGGGCCCTGGAACTTGCTGAGGCCATAGTAGAATATCCCCGAGTCAGCGTGAAGAACGACCGGCGGGCCGTTTATGAAGGCCTGTCGCCGCCGCTAGCGGAAGGAATCAGGCTGGAAGCGGAGGTTCACCGGAGCAGTCTTGCCGACCCTGAGATGGCTGAAAGGCTCCGCCAGTACGTTGCCGGTCAACGTCCCCTCTTACCCCACCCGCCGGCCTGTCCTTAACTCCCGGGTTCACTCTCCAGCACGCCCGATTTATGGCAACGGGTAAGTCTTCCCTCCAAGACCCCTTCACAGCAGGGGCGTGATATACTACGGACGAACAGGGTCTTCGGGACACTGAACTGGCAGGGCGTCGCTACCACGATCTGAACTTGACATGCTGCCTCGCCGGGCCCTGTTCCCGACTATTATGCGAAGAGAGATGGAGAGCTCCCCCGGTTTCATCCCGCTGAACTGCGTTGACAAATGCCTGTTGGCTCTTGATGGCATAAACGAGCCCATGCTTATTCACACGATTCTAAGCGTTCAGGGGGAAGTAGATGCCGCCAGGCTGAATCAGGCGATTGTCTCCGCGCAGCAGGCCCATCCTGTGATGAGAACGATTCTGCGCAGCAGAAACCTCAGGCCTTTCCGCCAGATACAGGAGGGCCCCGGCACGGGAGTCCTCACTATTGCGGACCAGGCGCAACTGGAAGACACCGACTATGAATCCTATCTTTCATCATGGATGAACCGGCCACTCAATCTTAAGAAAGATTTCCCGGTGAGAGTTCTTCTGTTAAGGAAGAGGGGCATCGAGTGCTTGCTTGTTTTTACCTTTCATCACTCATCAGCAGATGGACTCCGTGCCCTTCTTTTCGTAAGGAAGGTTATCGAGAGTTATAACGGCCAGGTTTCTGTGGGGGGTAGGGCGGACGCATCGCACCCGAGAAATGCGGGCGATATCCGCATAAATCGTAAGGGAGACGAACTGCTGGAATTCGCCCACAGCCAGAGACCAAAGGTGCAACACTACTACAGGAAGGTGATGTTCAATCTTTTCCATCGCTTTGTCCTATGCGCGCTCCCTCCCCCGGCAAGGGTTTTCCATGATAGATCCGGGCAGTCCAGGGAACTCCGTTTCTGTTTTGAAATCATAAACCGCCGGGAGCTGGAGCAAATCCAGCTCAAAGCAGAGTCGGCCGGGGTTACCCTAAATGATCTGCTTCTGGCAGCCGGTTACAGAACGGTGGAGAGATGGAATAGCATGCATGGGAAAGTCAGCAAGAAGATCCGCGTAATGGCTCCGGTGAACATAAGTCCGAAGGGCCTTCGCCATGTTGTTTCCAATCAGGCATCCTGGCTCTCCTTACCCACCACGCGCAAAGATAGGACTGATGCAGCAGAGCTACTGCGAAAGGTAAGAGCAGACATGATAGATGCGATCATGAATAGAATGGCTTTTTCTTTAGTTTACTTCTTCTACTTCTGCTCGTGCTTTCCATTGTTCGTGATGAAAGAGATGTGCCGGTTCTTAATAACTACGCGGATATATGTCGACACTATTCTCGTTACCAATGTAGGCTTTATCTGGCCCAAACCAGGCTCTGAAGAGGCGGCGGTGAGCACCATGGGCGATGCCAGGATACTCAACGTTACCGGCTCCGCGCCGGTAGTGAGTCCAATGGGACTGAGCATCGCTGCTGGTACGTACAACAAGGATCTGAATTTCTCCCTCACCTATAGGCCTGCCTTTTTCTCAGAAGAGAAAGCTCGAATGTTCTTGGCTCTCTATGTCGAAGAGATTAAGAACTATCCGTTTGGTGCACAGGGCGCATGACAGTATCGCTGGTGAAGTTCGACGGCTCCCTGGATTCACTTCGTAAAGCTGTCGAACTGTGTCATGGATTTGAGAAACTGGACAGGAATGCCAGAGTTCTCATAAAACCCAACATTTGTTTCCGGCACAAGATGATGCCTCCTTATGGGATGGTAACCACCACAAAGATCATAGACGGGGTCGCACAGTTATTGCTCGAACACGGCTGCAAAGATATTTCTATCGGTGAAGGCTCCATCATCAATATATTCGATGAGCTTGAGCCATATACGAAACGGGGTTTTAGGGGTACAGGCATTGACAAGGTGGCGGGGAAGTACGGGATTACGATGGTTGATTTCAACCACGGTCCGTTTCGCGAGCTTGACCTGGGAGGGGTGAAGGTCAAGATCGCCCGAACAGCCGTGGAGACAGGCTTTCTCATCAACATTCCCGTGCTCAAGACTCACTTCCAAACAAAGGTCTCCCTGGGTTTCAAGAATTTGAAGGGCTGTCTCAGTCCGGACTCAAAGAAGAGGTTTCATACCAGTAAGCGACTGGACGCTTTGATTTGCCTATTGAACGAAGCTGTCAAGAGCGACCTGGTAATCATCGACGGAATATATATGCTGGAGAAGGGGCCGGAAACTCTTGCCGGTACGGCCCACCGCAAGGATTTGATTATAGCCAGTCCGGATGTATTCGAGAGCGATGTTGTGGGAGCGACCATCTTGGGGATTGATCCTGCGCGAGTTGACTATCTGAAGGAATATGCCCAGAGGCACGGTCGCTCTTTCGATATAAGCAGAATTCAAATCGAAGGGGAAGACATAGAATCTCTGAAGGAGCAACTTGAGTGGCGATTTGAACCCGACAGAGAACTGCTGAGCCCGTCAAGAACAACAGGGATTTCCGCCCCTCATCCGGGACAAACCCTTTGTTCTGCCTGTGGTGCCACGCTTGCCCTGGCGCTATCGATACTGGGCAAGGATAACCCTGGAATGGATTTCGGTTCTGTGGAGCTGTATTATGGGCTGGGACTGAGGGCGGAAAAAGGAAAAAGGGAAGGTACAAGACCATCCCCTACAAAGGTCTTCCTTTATGGCGACTGTGCAATCAGAAGTAACAAAGGTCTACACAAGAATGTGAAGGAAAGGATTCATTCACGCCTCAGTAAGGGGTCTCCGCAAGTCTTCCTTATAGAAGGATGCCCGCCTACACTAACCAACACCCTCCTCGTCTTGATGAAAGCGCTTCTCGGCAAACCCAGGATGCTCAGGATGCTGCTTCTGAGGACTCTAAAGCTAATCGGAATAAGGCTCCGGGTCTACCGCGAGGTGTTTCCCGGATGGGAGCGATACCGGTTAAAGGATTTTGACAGAAGCCACTTCTGAGGAGAATCCCAAGCACGAAATGCGAAATTCTAGACAATATCAAAGGACTGAGGCCCAAAACCCAGGAGACCAAACGGTTTGGATTTGAGATCTAGGATTTCGTGCTTGGGATTTGGGATTCGGAGAGGACTACCCATTCGATTTCGTTGCCGCCCTTGACGACGGCAACAATGTGGTTCTTGTACCTCAATTGCTCGACCAGGAAGGAATCTCCCTTATAATCCAGTACAATATGACTCTCGTCCGGGACTGAGATTATGCGGCAGGTCCTTAGGCCGCCGATACCGATTCCGATAACCTTCAGGGTCGCTTCCTTGGCTGTCCAGTAGCGGAAAAATGTGTCCCAGGACTTCTCCTTCAGTCCCCATTCGTCCTCACTCGCCACATAGGAGAAGAGCGGCTCAGTTCGAGGTTTCATCTCCTCGACATCGATCCCGATCTTATCTCTGCTCACAACCGCCGCCGCGCACTCGGGCTTATGGGAGAGAGACCAGTAATGGCCCGAAACGGGGCACGGGCTCCCATTTTCGTCTTTGAGCAATTCTCCCAGCTTGACCCCGCTTTTTTCAGCACTCACTTTTAGTGCCTCACGAGCAAGTCGGCTTAGACAAGCTACTTGTTCTTTCCCGGAGAGGTCGTGTACGGCTTCGATAACCGGCATTACTACTGGGAATAGAGTCATCGGCCTGCTAAATCCTCATCGCCTTCTTGATGATGTCCTTGTCGAAGTAGTTGACTGACATTCCAGCGTCGACAACGACGCCCTGGGCATTAATGCCGCTCGAGCGCGGGCTCAAGAGAAACGCCACTGTGTTGGCCACTTCCTTGGTCTTGAGAGCTTTCTTGCGCAGGGTCAATTGCTCGGCAAAGAGGTAGTAGTCCAGGTAACCAGGTATTCCTGCGGATGCCGAGGTTTTCAACAGTCCGGCGTTCACGGAGTTAAACCGGATTTGGGAAAAGGAACTGAAGGACTTAGCCAGGAAGCATATCGTTGAGTCGAGGGCGGCCTTCACTGGAGCCATAAAACCGTAGGGCTCCGCTGCCATCTTGGTCGTTGAGATGGATATGGTGACCACAGACGCTCTCTCATCCAACAGGCCTTTGAAGGCATCAGCAATAGCGATCAAGGAATAACAGGAGATATCAACTGACTGCAGGAAGTTCTTCTTCTTTGTTTCGTGAAACGGCTTGAGCCCTTCTTCGTAATTGGCAAAGGCTATGGAGTGAACGATGCCGTGAAGTCTGGGATACTTCTTGGAGATGTCTTCAGCCAGTTGTTTGATTTCCTGCTCTCGTTCGACGTCGCATACATAGATGTCGGCACCATGAAGAATCTTGGAAATGCTCTCTTTTCTTGCCTCTGAGCGAACACTATAGACTACATTCGCTCCTGCCTCAGAAAGAACCTCGCCGACGGTGAAGGCGACGCTCTTCTTGTTAGCTACTCCAAAAACAAGGAATGTCTTATCGGCGATGTCTAGGAAATCCATATAGTGTTCCTTATTATACCGTCCACTATCGTGCTGTTCAATCTCGCTTTCCGGCTCAGATTCGGGCATTCTTATCGTCGCCCGATTTATCAGGCACGAACCGCCCAATGAATTGGGCAACTAGATTCCTGAATAGCCTAGCTACATGCCAGGGTGCCTAGCTGGTCAAGGTGACGGTGAATTCGACGGTGACCGATGTCCTGCCCGCGACCGAGGCCTTGCCCTTCATGAAATAGGCATTACTGACTTTTTCCACCAGTTCCGCCTCAATATCTAAGATGCTGCCGGGCTTAACGATACTTTTGAACTTCGCGTTACTGATTCGGGTTAAAACAGGAACGCCTCCACTGATGCCACCCGTCATTTTGGAGAGCAGGATTGCACCTGTTTGAAAAATGGATTCACAGATAAGCGCCCCGGGCATGATTGGTTGTCCGGGATAATGTCCTTCGAAGACGGGTTCATCGAGCCTTATCTCTTTCGTTGTCCTGATCTTTGTTCCGCTCAGCTCCACGATCCTGTCGACAAACAGGAACGGTGGACGATGGGGTATGGCGTTTAGAATCTCCTCCATCTCATAATCCTCCAGCTACCTCAAGAGTAGAACCGGTGACATAGGACGCTTCTCTGGAAGCGAGGAAAAGCACGCAGGCAGCCACTTCTTCAGCGCTGCCGAATCTCTTGAGGGGAATCCGGGCTAGGTAAGCTTCACGCAGTTTATCGGGAAGGTCCTGGATCAACTCGGTGGTAATGAATCCCGGGGAGACGCAATTAACGGTAATACCCCGGGTGGCGACCTCCTTGGACAGTGATTTGGTCAATGCAACGAGGCCTGCCTTTGAAGCTGCATAGTTGGCCTGGCCTTCAAAAGCGTATCTTTCCATGACAGAGCTTACGTTGATTATCCGTCCGTAACGTCTGCGCATCAGGCTCATAACGGCAAACTTGCACATGTGAAAGGTGCCCGCGAGATTGACATTCATCACGTCATGCCAGTCCGATTCCTTCATCATCGCCAGGACCGAGTCCTTTCGGATACCGGCGTTGTTCACGAGGACTTCAAAGCTGCCATATGTCGTTTCCATGTATTTGAAAAACCCTTCCACCTCTTCATATTTGGTCACATCAAGCTTCCGGATATCAATCATCTCTGCGAACTGGCTGTTGTCCTGCTGGAATTGTGCCGCCGCAGCTTCATTTGTCAAATAGGTAGCGGTAACCTTAGCTCCTGACTTCAGGAAGCCCTCGGAAATCCCCTTGCCTATCCCTCTGGTTCCGCCGGTGACGATGATAGTCTGTCCTCTGAAATCATACATTTCCTGCACCTTATGAAAGGAATTTATCTGCATCATTGGCGACGATCACTCCATAGTTAGCTGCCCCCAGCCAACCTGACATAATAATCCCCACAGAGCCGGTATGAAAAAGCCCCGGTATCTCTTTGGGAAGACCCATGCTGACCTTTAACCCTTCAAATTTGGTGCCGAAAGAGGCACCGCTCAAATGGAGCGTATACCTTTGAAATGTCCTTGGAGTGGCAGCTTCCAGGTAATCTACCTTGTCTCGAATGCGAGGAACGTATTTCTCCAGAGCGTCGAGCGCTCTCTCCGTCAGTTCTTCCTTAGAGGTGCGATACTCCGCCTCAGACAGATTTGCCCAGTCGTCGTAATTGGCGTTGGAGGAGGCAACGATGGAGTACATATCGGAGTCGGGCCGGGTCTGCGGATAGTAAACTGAAAACGTCCTGCTGGTAGTATTCTTGCTGCAAAGCTCCTGAGAATCGAATTTCCCAGCCGCCGACGTGAAAAGCAAATCCCCTATGTAGTCAATCTTCTCGCCCTTCCTGATCCCCATGTAGACCTGGCAACTGCTGTTGTTGAGGCGCACCTTCCTCGCCTCTGCGATGAAGCTCTCAGAGAAATGCTCGTCTCCCACCAGTTTGTGGATGGTTGATAGCAAATTGCCATTGGAGACAACGGTCTTGCTCTTGATCCTCTTTCCGTCCGCTATTACGCCGGCGGCTTTGTTATCTTCGACGACGATTTTTTCTACCAGGCGCTTAGTTCGAACATCAACGCCGTTTCTTAGAAGCTCATCCCGCATTCTTCCGATGAACTGATCCGTCCCCCCCTGAACGGTATAGACGCCCTTGCTCATGAAGTTGGAAAAGACAATGCCGTAGCTTATGGCGGGATCGTCCAGGGTCGATCCGTTGGCATAAGTGATAGGTTCCATTAACATGCGGTGAACATCGTTGCGGCCGGGGAAGAACCTCTCAAAAAGCTCTCTCGTGGTCATGCTCTGGTCATCGTAGAAGTTCATGTTTCTCGCTGTATCGAAAAAGCTTTCAATGCTGTGTTGAGGTATTTTGAACCGCTCCTGCAAAATGCGCGTGAAATCCTCCTTGTCATAGGTTGTGGTAAAGGAGAACTGGGGGTTGTCGAATCTGATCCCTTTGAGTTGAACAATCATGCCGGCGATTTCGGGATTCCAGTATTTACGACAGGTCTTGATCATGCCGACTGGGAATCCGTGCAGGGCGATATCAAAGATATGTCCCTTTCTCTTGAACCAGGTAGCTAATCCGCCAAGGTTGTGGTGCTGCTCAAGAAGCAAGACCGAGTGTCCTCCTCTGGCCAGCATATTGGCACAGGTCAACCCCGCCAATCCGCCGCCAATGACGACGACATCATATTCCGACCTTGTCTCCTTCAACCAATCGTGGGTCATGCTTCTTCCTTTGCCATCGGAATCCCATGACTCCCCTTGCCCCTCTTATCCTAAGAGGGGCAAGGGGGAGCTTCCCTGTTGCTCGTACTTATCATCAGGATTCTGACTAGGTCTTCTGCAAAACATGAAGATTTGCCATCGAGATGCCGCTAAGCATTGCTCCAACGATTCCGAGGAATCCCTGGTCGGTTCCGCAGATGAACAGATTCTCGACGTGAGTCTCCCCTGTTTTGATTTTGTCCGGGGTGCCATAGACGGCGCCGTTAATGCGTCCCGTGAATCTGTGGATTGTTTTCGGAGTGAAGACATCGCTGAAGATAATGGAGTCACGGAAATCAGGCACGAATCTCACCACTTCTTGGAGCGCGGTTTCCAGCCAGGCCGCTTTCCGGGCCTTGTACTCCTCTTCGTCCAAGCTGTTCCAGAGATCGAAATTAGCCAGGTTGGTTATTCTGATCACGCCCTCCGGCAAGGGATATTCCAGCTGGAAGTTATTCGGGCAACAAATGACACCACTGGAAACATCAACCAGCTCCACAGGTTTTCGATAGGCAAATCTATCCGAATTATTGTAAAAGGTGATTGTTGTATTATAGCCCATCTCGGCAGGTTCTTTGTCTAGGATCAGAATAGACTCTACAAATGAGAGTTGACCCACTGGATGATTGACTGCCGGAGAATCAGAGTCGGTTAGCAGCTGCATGGTTTCAACGTAACCGGCCGATGAGAGTATCCTGTCGGCGGTAAGGACTTCACCGTTCTCGAGCAGGATTGATGCAACCTTGCCGTTGGAGCATTTGAGATCTGTTACCGCGCACCTCATCTTCAGTTCGCCGCCGTA
Organism: Dehalococcoidia bacterium; assembly: GCA_004376695.1. Classification (GTDB taxonomy): domain Bacteria; phylum Chloroflexota; class Dehalococcoidia; order GIF9; family AB-539-J10; genus RBG-13-51-36. The sequence continues at coordinate 18,598 of SOJB01000079.1, forward strand.
AGCTCTGTATTTGCTCACCAGCACGTCAAGGACCCGGCGCACGCCGTCTTGAGGTCGGGCAAATCCTTCGCAGAAGATGCTCTTGAACATGATAACAAACTGCCCGAACTCCATGTCGTTCTCCTGGGCATTCCCGTAGAACTTAAGCGGGCAGAAAATCATGTCGCTGAGCAGCGGGTCGGAAATAACAGAACTCACTACGTCACGAGCCGAAACCAGTTGGGCATACAGGTTCAGTTCATCATATTCAAGAATAATCTTAAGCAGCCTTTGGAAGTTGTCAGCTTGCCCTGGAAAGTTGTCGACGATCTCTTGCACGAAGAAGTTGAAGTCGTTGTTAAACCTCAGGGTGTTGTCGGGAAACCTGATTACTGACATCCGTTGCGGGCAGAGGGCGAAATCTTCAGCTTTTAGCTTGAGCTGTCGCAACA
>SOJB01000027.1 GCA_004376695.1 Dehalococcoidia bacterium
GTATGAAGAGGCGTTTGGTCATCGGAATCCTGGTCCTGGCTGTGCTGGTTCTGGTCGCGACAGTGGTGGTCACCGGTGCAGTTCCCATAGGCACCGTACTTCTTCACCTGGACCAGGAGACATGTCGTCCCAATGACACCGTGACTATTACCCTGAGAAGTCTCCGCACTGGATCAGTTCTCTTCGGACACCGCTTTGGGGTGGAGCGGTTTGAGGACGGCGACTGGGTTGAAGTTCCGTTGGACCGGCTTTGGCGCCTTTGGCTATCGGTCTTACACCCGGGACAATCCTTCCAGCAGAGCTTTGTCCCGGCTCAGGATTTCTTCGAGACGCCCAGGCCGGGAAGATACCGGGTGGTTAAGGAGGTCCGGGTTGGCATGATTCACTATGGAGCAACCCGTGAGACACGGACCCTCGTTGCTGAGTTCAGCATCGAATAGCCGATCTCTTAACAGCAAGGGGCAGAAGCATAAGGTCGGCGTCCGCGCAAGAGTCACGATGGGAGATACCCCGGGTGGAAGCAGGTGATAGGGTCGATTACTGCCTGTCCAGGTATTCCAGAGCCCGCTCCAGGTCTACAGGCAAGGGTGAAGTGAACTCCCGGTATTCGTTGGTTGATGGCAGACGGAAGCCGAGGCGATAGGCGTGGACAAATTGCCTCTTGAGATAAGCCGATCTTACTCCATAGACGGGGTCGCCGACTACGGGATAACCGATAGCTGACAGGTGTACCCTGATTTGGTGCGTGCGCCCTGTTACAGGGGTGACTTCGACCAAAGTGTAGTCATCCAGATACTTGCGTACTCGATACTGGGTGGTAGCCTCTTTTCCTGTTTCTACTACTGCCATTCTCCGTCTACTATGAGGGTCTCGCCCAATAGGCGCTTCGATTATCGCCTGTTCGGGGGACAGCCTTCCTTTGACAAGGACGAGGTATCCTTTGGTTACAGCGCGACCTTTGAACTGTGCGACCAGGTACTCCCGGGCAAAGTCGTTCTTGGCGATGACTATGAGCCCCGACGTATCTTTGTCCAGTCTGTGGACAATGCCGGGGCGCATCAGGTCGCTGCTCATAGCCAGGCCGGGGCAATGGGCTAAGACGGCATTGACCAGAGTGTGGCTGGCATGCCCCGGCGCAGGGTGAGTTGTCAACCCTGCAGGTTTGTCTATAATCAGTATGTCCGTATCCTCGTAGATGACGGCCAAAGGAATCAGTTCAGGCAAAGGATGGGTAGCCAAGGGGGGAAGCTCGACGGTTACTGTATCGGTGTCATTCAATCTGTGGCTTGCCTTTGTCTTCTGCCCGTTGACGAGAACACAACCCTGGACAATCAACTTCTGCAAATAGCCGCGTGAGAATTGCGGAAGAATACGGGCTAAATACTTATCAAGGCGGATGTCGCAAGCAGGCGGGCTGAATTGAAACCTCTCAATCTTTGGGCCTGTGGGTGCGTTCATATGCTTTTCTGAATACGCCGGACCTGTGAAAGTAATAAATGAGGGCCAAGATACCCACGATCATAGCTGCGTCAGCGATATTGAAGGCAGGCCACGAGAAGAGCGGGTGCAGGTGGACACGGATGAAATCGGTCACGTAGTGAGGAGGACGGAAGCGGTCTACCAGATTGCCAGCGGTCCCGCCCACAATCAAGGCGAAGGACGTTATGCCCAGGGTGTTAGCCGGGGGGAAGCGATGGAGGAAGAGGGACATAATCAACAGACCAGCTATGCTGACAGCGATGATAAGACCAGTTTGATGGGGAAGCAGACCGAAGGCGGCGCCGTAATTCCTGACGAGCACTAGATCGAGAAAGCCGGGCAGCAATTCCAGTTGGCTTGCTGGAGATAGATTGGCCCTTATCCACAGCTTACTCAGTTGGTCAAGAGTAACCACGAGAGCAGCGATGATCAGTAACAGCCTGAACTCTCGCCTATACCTGCTCAGAGGAACGGTTGACTTATCTTCGCTCACCAAACCTGTTGTTATGCAGCCCGCGTGCTCTACTTGGGGACCCATTCTCCTCTTGCATCCTGTACCCGACTTGCCTTACAACTCATGCATAAGCTTGCTTGAGGTATAGCTTCAAGGCGGGCCTCCTCTATGGCTTGTCCGCAGGCATCGCACAGTCCATAGGTGCCGGCTTCGTATTTTTCCAGGGCGTGCTCCACATCGTTAAGAGACTCTATCAGTCTTTTCTCCAGGACGAGTCTCTTCTCTAGTTCGGAGGCTTCATCGGCTCCTTCCTCTCTCTTGCCGAATGGGCTGCCTTCTCTTCCCTCTGCTGACGGTTGCCCGCGAGCTCTCGACTGCTCTATCTTCTCCAGCAGTTCTGTTTTTTCGCTTTTCAACTTTTCATGAAGCTCAGTATGTTTAGCCACTTCCTTTCTTCCTCCTTAGGTGATTATTCTAAGCCAGTGGTAGTTATCGAGCAGGCCGTCAGAAACGAGATTGTCAGGTATCATCCACCTAATACTCTGAGCTCGCGCAGAAGCCCTGTCGGAGGGCAAGGAATCTCACCTCTGTTAAGGACAGTCTCTGCTGCGAATGCCTGAGAATCTCCATCGGGCCTATTCGGATTCCTGTAGATAACACTGCCAAATATGCTCCCAAAATCGCTAGACGTTGAAGAGACTCTTCCAAAGACCTGGACCAGTATTCTGTTGACTAGACCTCGCGGAACTCACCTTCCACTGTGCCTTCGTCTCCTTCAGCAGTCCCTTGTTGGTCAGTTCCCTGCTCGCCAGGCGAGGGCTGCCCTGGCTGCTGGTAAACTGACTCTCCGATCTTCTGCATAGCCTGCGACAGCTCTTGCATGGCACTGCGAATGGCATCAACGTCCTTCCCTTGAAGAGCTGACTTCACGCTGGCTATTCTGGCATCAATATCCTGCTTCACGTCGGCGGATATCTTGTCTCCGTGGTCACGGAGCGTCTTCTCTGCCGTGTAAGCCAGGCTATCGGCAGAGTTGCGCACCTCCACTTCCTCTTTGCGTTTAGCATCCTGAGCAGCGTGTTGCTCAGCCTCTTGTCTCATCTTTTCCACTTCCTCTTTGCTCAGTCCGCTAGAGGCGGTAATAGTGATCTTCTGTTCCTTGCCTGTGCCCTTATCACGGGCGCTAACATTGATAATGCCGTTGGCGTCTATATCGAAAGTCACTTCAATCTGGGGCACACCTCGTGGCGCAGGCAGAATGCCGTCCAGCATGAAGCGTCCCAGGGTTCGGTTGTCAGCTGCCATAGGGCGCTCCCCTTGTAGAACATGTATTTCGACACTTGGCTGGCTCTCGCTGGCGGTGCTGAAGATCTGGCTCTTCGAAGTAGGTATAGTGGTATTGCGAGGAATCAGCGGGGTAGCCACGCTTCCCAGCGTTTCGATACCGAGAGTGAGTGGAGTGACATCAAGCAGGAGTACTTCTCCGACTTCGCCCTTAAGCACCCCGGCCTGAATGGCAGCACCTAGAGCCACTGCCTCATCGGGATTGACTCCCTTGACAGGCTCCCTGCCAAAGAACTGCTTCAGAATATCCTGGACCTTGGGCATCCTTGTCTGACCGCCGACAAGAATCACATTATGGATCTGGCTAGCCGTGAGTTTGGCATCCTTCAGTGCCTTGCGGCACGGTTCGATGGTCTTCTCCAGTAAGTCAGCGGACAGTTGTTCGAGCTTGGCCCGAGTCAGTGTCATGCTGAGATGTTTGGGACCGCTGGCGTCCGCGGTAATGAAGGGCAGGCTTATCTCTGTTTGAGATACTGTAGATAGCTCCTTCTTCGCCTTTTCGGCAGCGTCTTTCAACCTCTGCAATGCCATCTTGTCCTGCTTCAGGTCGATGCCTTGCTCCTTCTTGAACTCATCACAGACCCAGTCCATAATCCTCTGGTCGATGTCATCACCACCGAGGTGGGTATCGCCATTGGTTGACTTAACCTGAAAGGTGCCCTCACCCAGTTCAAGGATGGAAATATCAAAAGTTCCGCCACCCAGGTCATAGACGGCTATAGTCTGATCCTGTGTCTTGTCCATCCCATAGGCCAGCGCCGATGCTGTGGGTTCATTGATGATACGCAAAACGTTGAGTCCGGCTATAGCCCCGGCATCTTTGGTGGCATTTCTCTGGCTATCGTTGAAATAAGCTGGCACGGTGATAACGGCGTCGGTGACCTTCTCCCCGAGATACGCCTCAGAGTCAGCCTTTAGTTTCTGCAATATCATAGCTGATATTTCCTGGGGACTATACTCCTTGCCTCCCATAACCACCCGGCAATCGCCGTTGGAAGCCTCGGTAATCTTATATGGTAGGCGCTCCATATCGCTTTGCACGATGGCGTCCTTGAACTTACGCCCGATAAGGCGTTTGATACTGAATATGGTGTTCTCAGGATTGATTATGCCTTGCCGCTTGGCCAACTCCCCAACCAATCTTTCCCCGGTTTTGCCTATGGCTACCGTTGAAGGAACAAGATTACCGCCCTCAGCGCTGGGTATGATCTTGGGGTCGCCTCCCTCAATCACTGCTGCGGCACTTAAAGTGGTACCCAAATCAATCCCTATGGTTCTTCCCATTTCTACTTCTCCTTCTGAGTTTTGTGCTCTGTCTTTCCTTTTCCTACTCCCATACCGACTGTCACGAGGCTGGGACGAATTACCTTGTCTTTGAATCTGTAGCCTTTCTGTGTTTCCTCGACAACCACCCCCTCCTGCCCCCTTCGCTGCATTATGGCTTCATGTACGCGAGGATCAAAAGGCTCTCCTCTGGCTTCAATCTCGGTTAAGCCTTGCGCCTCGAGGATTGCCCTGATTTTATTATAGATGAGCCTGATACCTTCTGTCCAGCTTGATTCAGCGAGTTCAGCAGAAACCGAGGCAATAGCCCTCTCCAGGTCGTCTATGACAGGCAATAAGCTACAGATAAGTGCGCTGTTGGCAAACTCAATGGTCTCCTTCTTCTCCTGCTCAGTACGCTGCTTATGGTTAGCAAAGTCCGCCTGGGTTCTCTGCCAATTGGCTAGATACCTCTCTGCCTTTTCCCTCTCCGCAGCTAGAGCTTGCTGTAACGATTCAATATCCTCTTGCTCGATTCCCGGTTCAGTTGCCTCGTTGCTCTCAACCAACGGTAGACCTCCTTTAAGTATATTCAACCGCTGCGTCACTTAGCAACGCTGAGAGGCAGTTAAGCGAGGAGATGGTCTTGGCATAGTCCATCCGTTTCGGTCCGATCACTCCCACAATGCCGCTTGCCCTATCAGGTTGTCCGTACTGGCTGGTTATCAGGCTTAAGTGATGTAACGCGGGCTCTGGGTTCTCCTCGCCAATGACCACCTTCACCTCTCCCCTCTTGAATTCCTGGCAAAGTACATTCCTGAGCCAGTCCTCCTTCTCCAGGACCTCCAGAATCCCGAGCATGCTGGGACTGCTGGTGAACTCCGGTTGACTCAACAGCAAACGCAGTCCCTCAAGATGAGGCTCACCATATTCCAGCTTGTCTTCGGCAGTTATCACCTCTGCTAAGCACTCGGATATTTGCCTCTCTTCTGAAGAAAGGCCTTCCTTCTTGGCCAAGATCTCACTGCTTGTCATTCCAGCGTAACCAAGAGTAAGCTTGTTAGCTAGCCTCGTTAACTCATCTTGGCTGACCTTTCTTTGGAAAGACAGGACCTGCCGTTTTATCCTCGCCTCATGCAGGACCACTATCAGCAAAGCCATGAAATCGTGCAGGGATACCAAATCGAGATGCTTGAAGCGGCAGCGAACCGGCTTGGGCGAGGTGATTACCACTAGGTTGCGAACAAGGCCGGCCAAGAGCGCGGCCACCGTCTTCAGCCATTGCTCCAGACCTTCTTTCGCCTCGTTGAGAATGTAAGAAGTCAGATACTCCTCAACGGGAGGGAAGTCAATGTCCTCCCCTATCAGTTCCACATAGTAGCGGTAAGCTTTGTCAGTAGGGATACTTCCCGCCGAATGGTGCGGGTGAATGATATATCCTTCTCGTTCCAGGTATGCTGTATCATTGCGGACGGTAGCCGGGCTTACCTTCAAGCCGTATCTCTCCACAATCGCCTTTGAAGCCACCGGCACCGCGCCGGTGATATAGTCTTCAACTATCACTCTGAGAACAGTCTCTCGTCTTTCCCCTGCGGCCATTTAGCACTCCTCCCTTTTAACTGCTAAATTAGCTAATCTACCACTGTGGACGCAGTATGTCAATCGGGCTGTTGATAAGTTCTGCAGAGGTGAGTATAGTATCAAGGAGGATCTCAGGGGAGAATCTTGGGGAGATGCCAATTCTTGGACACGCTATCTGAGATTGACGTCTGTCCTTTCAGGGCTGCCGCAAACTACGCTTGGCTTCAAGGCTTAATCTGGCAGGTGCCGCAGATTCCATGACCAGAACATTCAGGCCCTTCTATGGATGGTGGATAGTAGCGGTCTCAGCTATCACTTTGCTGTTGGCTGGCGGAATAGGTTACTACACCTTTGGGGCTTTCTTCACTCCGCTCGTAGAGGAGTTTGAGTGGACGAGAGCGCAGATATCACTGAGCCTGTCCATAATGGGTTTGATAGGCCTTGCGGGTCCTCTGTTTGGAATGTGGGTAGGCAGGTACGGCGCCAGAAGAATAATGATTCTAGGAGCCCTTCTTATGGGTCTTTCCTTCGCCTGCCTGGGTTTCACATTCTCCATCCACTATTTCTATGCCATGTATTTTGTCGCAGCTGTGGGCCAGATGGCCATTCTGCACATCCCTGTGTTAACACTGGTATCACAATGGTTCGAAAAGAGGAGAGGCCTGGCCACGGGAATCGCGGTGGCTGGACTTGGGCTGGGTGGGATGATCATGCTGCCGCTATCCGCATATCTCATATCAGTGCTCGGCTGGCAGTGGACATACCGCATTCTTGGCATAGCAATATGCTCTGTCCTCGTCCCGCTCATAACTCTGGTCATCAGGAATAGCCCGCGTGACATCGGCGTGTTGCCCGACGGTGATAAACACACTGCCGTAGAAAGTCATCGAAGGACGCCTCCGTGTGAGAGAGATATGCAGATACAAAGATGGACTCTGTCCAGCGCTTTGCGGACATCAACCTTCTGGCTTCTGGTGGTAACCTTTACGATGGTTTTTACGGGCACTTCTTCAGTAATCGCCCACGCTGTGCCTTTCTTTGTAGGACAAGGATTCAGCAACCAAGTGGCTTCAACTACCGTCGGCGCCGCAGTCGGGGTCAGCATTCTGGGGAGGATAGGCACTGGCTATCTATCTGACAGAGTACCCGTGAGATATGTGTCCGCCCTATTCTTCATGCTCCAGGCGGGCGGGCTACTGCTGCTGATTGCCCCAGGAACACAGGCCAGTATTCCCGCGTTCATAGTGATTTTTGGCCTGGCCATGGGCGGACTGTTCGTTCTGGAGCCACTGGTGATAAGGGAGTATTTCGGACTGGATTCCTTCCCGTCTATTTATGGCGGACTATGGGCATTTGAGACACTAGGCTGGGGAGCAGGCCCATATATCACAGGTTACATATTCGATAAAACTGGAAGCTACAATACAGCCTTCGTTGCCTTCATCTTCGCTACCCTTTTGGCCACGGTGCTTGTATTTCTCGTGCGCCGTCCCCGATTGTCGGCTACATAGGGGCCGTATAAATGCGATGACGAGCACGACAGCACATGGAACATTGACTAGAATGAACACAGAGCCATCGCTGGCATCCGCTTTCGTCGGGCTTTGTTATTGACCGACAACGAGATATCAAGTACCATTATCACACGAATGTGAAATCCGTGAAGGCATTTTCACTGGCGCAACGCGATAGCAAAATAGCGAGAATCCTGAGCCTGGAAGCAGAGAGGCAGGCAAGCACCATAAACCTTATTGCCTCTGAGAACCATGCTAGCCCAGCAGTGCTCGAGGCGCAAAGCTCTCTCATAATTGACAAATATGCCGAAGGATACCCCGGCCGTCGCTATTATAGCGGCTGTGTTCACGTAGATGAGATTGAGAATCTGGCTATTGCGAGAGCCAAGGAGCTATTCAAAGCAGAGCATGCTAATGTCCAGGCTCATAGCGGCAGCCAGGCCAATATGGCAGCTTATTCCGTCCTGCTGAAACATGGAGATACCGTTATGGGGATGGGTCTCAGCCATGGCGGGCATCTAACCCATGGCTCTGAGGTCAACTTCTCCGGTAAGTGGTATCACTTTATCCCCTACGGAGTCGATCCCAAGACGGAGATGCTTAACTACGATGAAATCGAAAGGTTGGCTCTCAAGCACAAGCCCAGGTTGATAGTAGCTGGGGCAAGCAGCTACTCCCGCATCATCGATTTCGAGAGGTTCCGCCACATAGCTGACAGAGTGAGTGCCAGGCTACTGGCTGACATAGCTCACATAGCAGGAATAGTAGCCGCTGGGCTCCATCCCTCCTCAGTGTCCTATGCGCAAGTTAGTACTGCTACTACACAGAAGACCCTGCGCGGACCCAGGGGAGGACTTGTCTTGTGTGAGAAGGAACTGGCTCCGGCCATCGATGCTGCGGTTTTCCCCGGGATGCAGGGCGGTCCTGCCGTGCATACCATCGCTGCCAAAGCTGTGTGCTTCTTCGAAGCCATGCAACCTGAATTTGTCCGTTACCAGAAGTCAGTGCTGGAGAACGCCCGTGCTCTGGCTTCCGAACTCCAGAGACACGGCATGCGTATCGTCTCCGGAGGCACGGATAATCACATTATCCTGGTTGACCTTTCCCGTCTGGGTATCACTGGCAAGGATGCTGACGAAGCTCTGGAGGCAGCGGGCATCACGGTAAACAGAAATGCCATCCCCTTTGATCCCAAGCCGCCGCGGATTACGAGTGGTATCCGACTGGGCACCCCGGCGGTAACCACGAGAGGTTTCGGCCCCGAGGAGATGAAGCGCATCGCATCTCTCATTGTCAGCGTGCTTTCGCCCTCGGCGGACAAGCTCGTTCAGGAACAAGTCCACCGGGAGGTGCGGGAGATGTGCCGGCAGTTTCCTATTGCCGGACTGGCCTGAGGCATCTCCCGTTCGGTTGACTTCTGCGCTAGCTTTTGCGAACTCTTCCCCGCGAAACTGCGATGGTTTCATGATATAATTGAGTCAGTTTTCAGATGAGGGAGAAGCAACGATGGACGAGTTAAAGGTGTTCAGCGGCACTTCCCATCCTGCCTTAGCGGGGGCCGTCTGTGGTTACTTGGGCATACCCCTGGGGGGAACCGAGGTCTCCGAGTTTAGCAATGAGAATATCTTCGTGCGCATCCTGGAGAATGTCAGGCAGCGAGATGTTTTCATCATTCAGCCCATTTGCTCTCCGGTGAACAGGAGCCTGGTCGAGTTGCTTATCATGCTTGATGCCTTTAGGCGGGCCTCGGCAGAGCGAATCACTGCTGTTGTTCCTTACTATGGCTATGGCCGTACGGATAAGAAAGACCAACCCCGGGTCCCTATCACTGCTCGTCTGGTTGCTGATCTGATTACCACCGCTGGAGCAAACAGATTGCTCACTGTGGACCTCCATGCGCCTCAGATTCAGGGCTTCTTCACCATACCTGTGGATGAACTTACCGCTCGGTCCATCCTGGCTCAGTACATCAGGGAAAAGGCTCTGGATAATCTGGTAGTGGTTGCTACTGATATTGGTATTTCCAAGGTGGCCCGTGATATGGCTGCTAAACTAGGAGCCCCCCTGGCTATTGTTGAAAAGAGGCGCTTGGGAAATCTCGATGCTACTGAGACCCTCAATGTGATTGGCGAGGTTGAGGGGATGTGCGCCTTGACCGTTGACGATGAGATTGATACCGCCGGGTCTCTGGTTGGGGTGGTGGATGCTCTTCTGCAACACGGAGCTACTGAGGTTTATGCCTGCTGCACTCACCCTGTGTTCTCCGGTCCCGCTATCGAGAGAATAGCCGCCAGCCCGGTGAAAGAGGTAATCGTTGCCGATACCATACCTGTCAATGGTGCTAAGAAACTGGATAAGATCACTGTCCTGTCCATGGCTTCGCTCATTGGCGAAGCCATTCACCGTATCCACACCGGCTTATCGGTGGGAGCAATGTTTGAGTGATAATCGCGTAGTCAGCGCTCCGCACTCAGCAATCAGCGGTTAGTAGTTAGCTGAGAACTGAAGGTCAAGAATGTTCAAGTTATTCAAGGGGCTATTCGATTCTGGCGAGAGGGAACTGAAGCGCCTAGAGCTAGATGCCGACGAGATTAACCGGTTGGAGCCTCAGTATGAACTGCTCAGCGACGCCGAGCTTCCGGCTAAGACGGATGAATTCAAGGCACGGTTAGCTGATGGCATAAGTGTGGATGAGATTCTGCCTGAGGCTTATGCTGTGGTCAGGGAAGCGGCTAAGCGGACCATAAAGGAGCGCCATTTTGATGTCCAGTTGATGGGAGGTATTGTCCTTCACCAGGGAAAGATAGCCGAGATGAAAACCGGTGAAGGAAAGACCCTTGTCGCTACCCTGCCCCTCTATCTCAATGCCCTTGCCGGGCAGGGCTGCCATCTGATTACTGTCAATGATTACCTTGCCCGGCGGGACTGTCGCTGGATGGGACCCATCTACCACGCCCTGGGTGTAAGCGTGGCATCCATAAACGCCCAGCAAACGATTGGCCAACCTGCCCCTTCCTACATCTATGACCCTGGCTATGAAGCTGAAGACCAGAGGTGGAATGCTGTCCGCCCTGTCGCTCGGCGCCAGGCCTATGAGGCGGACATAACCTACGGCACCAACAATGAGTTTGGCTTCGATTACCTCAGAGACAATATGGTTATGGATCTGTCTCAATGCGTGCAGCGTCCCTTGAACTATGCCATTGTCGATGAGGTCGACAACATCCTTATCGACGAAGCCCGTACCCCGCTGATTATTAGCGGGGCTGCCGAGGAGGCAGCCAGGAAGTACTACACCTTCGCTCAGTTAGTCGCTCGCCTGAGCAAAGACGAAGACTATACTATAGATGAGCGCACTCGTACGGCCAGCCTTACCGACATGGGCATGACCAGGATTGAGAACATGCTGAGGAAAGAGGGCTTACTCAAAGCACCCGATCTCTATGACCCTTCGAACTATTTCCTCACTCAATATCTGGAGAGTGCCCTTAAGGCTCGTGTCCTGTTCAGAAGGGACAAGGATTATATGGTTAAGGATGGACAGGTCATCATCGTGGACGAATTCACGGGCAGATTGATGTTCGGCAGGAGGTATTCGGAGGGCTTGCACCAGGCCATTGAGGCTAAAGAAAGAGTGAAAATCCAGCGAGAGTCAGTTACTATGGCCACCATCACCTTCCAGAACTATTTTCGCCTCTATCAGAAACTGGCGGGCATGACCGGAACCGCCGTCACGGAAGCCGAGGAGTTCCACAAGATCTACAAGCTGGAAGTGGTAGTCATACCCACAAATAAGCCACTGAGGCGCATGGAGCACCCTGACCAGATATACAAAGACGAGAAAGCCAAGTTTGCCGCCGTGGCCAGGGAAATCAAGCAGTTGCACGAACAGAGAAGGCCTGTTCTTATTGGCACAACCTCTATTGAGAAATCAGAGCATTTGGCCGACCTCCTGAAGAGAAACGGCGTCCCCCATCAGGTGTTGAATGCCAAGCACCATGAAAAAGAGGCAGCCATAATCGCTGAAGCCGGGCGACTCGAAGCGGTAACCGTGGCGACGAATATGGCCGGGCGTGGCGTGGATATCATCCTGGGGGGCAATCCTGAGAAGCGTGATGAAGCAGAATGGCAGGAGGAGCATAGTAAGGTGGTTGAACGTGGCGGGCTTCATATCATAGGTACGGAACACCACGAAGCGAGACGCATTGACTACCAGCTACGGGGGAGAGCAGGAAGGCAGGGGGATCCGGGCAGTTCCCGCTTTTATGCCTCACTGGAAGATGAGATTGTTCGCCGCTTTGGCGGTGACCGTGTCAAGGGACTCATGCGGTGGGCGGGTATGGATGAGAACACGCCCATTGAGCACCCCATAGTCAGCAGGGCTATGGCCAATGCCCAGGTCCAGACCGAAGGCCACAACTTCAATATTCGCAAACACCTGGTGGAATATGATGATGTCATCAACAAACACCGCGAGGTGATGTATGCGGAAAGGAGAAGAATCCTCAGCGGCGCCGACCTCAAGGCAAACATAATATCTATGGTTCAGGACGAGATCAGGGGTCTGGTAGCCAGACGTCTCGGAAATGCTGGCTCCGACCTGGGGGAAGAGCAGTCTGATCTGTCCGGCTTGCTAGAGGATGTATCCGCTATCCTTCCTTTACCGCCGCAATTCAGGAATGACGGGCTTGTGGAACTCGATGCCGGGCAAGTCGCAGAGAAGCTGACTGATCATGCCGTTCAGCTTTATGACCAGCGGGAGCAGGAGATGGGTGCCGATAATATGCGAATGGTGGAGAGGGTGGTCATGTTGCGCGTTATTGATAGATTATGGATGGAACACCTTACATGCATGGAGGAAATGCGTCAGGGGATAGGTCTGCGGGCTGTGGGTCAGGAGCAGCCGCTTATAGTGTATAAGAAAGAGGGCCATGCCCTCTTCGATGCCCTTCTAGCTGGCATTCAACACGATGTCGCGGGCGGCATTTATCATGTCGGCATTACCAGGGAAGCTCCGCAAAAGAAGGAAGCAGTTATGGTGGGTAAGAAGGTCGGGCGCAATGACCCCTGCCCATGCGGCTCGGGCAAGAAATACAAGCATTGCTGCGCGAAATAGTTGGTCTCCTCTCCCTCGAAGGGAGAGTTGAAGTGAGGGTGCAATGCCGATTTATGAGTATAAAGCGATAGACGGTGCTCACTGCAAGCTGTGTAAAGGAAGGTTCGAGGTCAGGCAGGGGATGAATGATGAGCCGCTCAAGACCTGCCCCCAATGTGGCTCCCAGATAACGAGGCTCTTTTCGCGCCCCTTCTTGTTCCGAAGGGAATCCCTCAGCGAGGAAGAGACCTTCGACAGGTATGCCGAGGAAGAGCGAGAGCTATCAGGGCTGGATGAAGGCTTTCATGAAGATGAGGTTTGGGAGTGAGGACGGCCAAGATACTTTCGTAGATGATCTTGGCATGAACAAGTAGAGGCGGTTGACAGGTTCAGATTCATTGAAGGCGGCATATCTTTGCAGGCGGAGGAATGGCGGAAAACACTGCTCAGGATACGTAACAAGAAACGAGGCTGGGCGAGACATGCGCCGTCTGTCAAAGCAAGGATTGATTGCGAGCACCGGATTGCTTCGCTACGCTCGCAATGACCAGGGGCGGAGGGCTCAGAATAACAGGAATTGAAGATCTCGCAATCACATGCGGTAATCAGTGAATGCTCTGAAGTGAAGACTCAAATCCCTTGGTTCTCTTTCAGGGAGCCGAGGCGACTGGTCTCTTGAGCGACAATATCCTCATCCAGCTTAACAAATAGCGGCTCGGGCTGGCGGAGCTTCTGCCCCGGAGGCAGGAACTGGGCTTTCCAACCTATGTCCTTCACGCTGCCATCGAATCCAAGATAAGAATGCAGCTTTTCAGAGCTGAAGGGAAGGAAGGGGTAGAAGATAGCTTTCAACACCGCCAGCACGGAGAGGACAGTATAGACGGACTTAGCCGAAGTCTCTCGGTTCGTCTTAATGGTCTTCCACGGAGCTTGCTCGTCAAGATAACGATTAGCTTCCTGGGCCAGGGACATAGCTTCCTTGACCGCCGATTTAAACTCACAACGATAAAGCGATTTATCCGCACGGTCTAAGGCAGCTTCAGCCTCGTGGAGCAAGCTCTGGCTGCGTTCATCCAGTTCGCCCGCTGGAGGCACGACTCCATCGAAATTGCGATGAGCAAAGGTGAGAACACGATGAGCCAGATTGCCATAGGTAGCTACCAACTCGTTATTGTTACGGCGCAGGAATTCCCGCCAGGAAAAGTCGCTGTCCCCGGTCTCAGGCATATTCGCCGACAAGGCATATCTCAGAGCATCCGGGTCATATCGTTCCAGGTAATCATGTAGCCAGATCGCCCAATTACGGCTGGTAGACAGTTTCCGGCCTTCGATAGTCAGGAATTCATTGGCTGGAACATCATAAGGAAGATTCAGATTGCCATAACCCATCAACATCGCCGGCCAGCTAAGAGCATGGAAGAAGATGTTATCCTTGCCGAGAAAATAAAAACTCCTGGCATCCCCTTGCCAGAAAGGCTGCCAGGCGGTATCATCCCCGTGCAGACTCGCCCATTCCTTGCTTGCCGATAGATAACCGATTACATTCTCAAACCATACATAAAGGCATTTACGCTCAAAGCCTGGTTGCGGCACAGTTACTCCCCAGGCCAAATCGCGGGTGATTGCTCTGTCCCTCAACCCTTCATTGAGAAACTTCCACGCGCCGCCAAGCACATTACGCCGCCAATGAGGCTGCTCTTTTATCCAGGCAGCCAGCCTGTCTTGAAAAGCAGAAAGGCGCAGGAAGAAATGCTCCGAAGACTCAAAGCGAGGCGGAGTGGAACAGAGATAGCAGCGAAGCTCACTGAGCTCCGATGGACTCAAAGGCTTGCCGCATTCATCACATTCATCACCTCTTGCCTTATTGCAGCCACAATGGGGACAGGTACCCTCCAGATAGCGGTCGGGAAGGAAACGCTGGCATTTGGGGCAATAAGCCTGCAGCATTTTGTCCTTGTAGATGTAGCCCTTATCGAGCAAAGTCAGGAACATATCATGAGCAACTTGAGTATGGTTGGGAGTGTCAGTGGTGGTAAACAACTCGAAGGAGATGCCCAGTTTTCTCCAGCAGTCGATGAATTGTCTGTGGTACTTATCTGCTACTTCCTGGGGCGTGGCAGATTCTTGTTCAGCACGAATGGTAATCGGCGTTCCGTGCTGGTCGCTACCTGAAACCATCAGCACATCATTGCCCTTAAGGCGATGATAGCGGGCAAAGATATCGGCCGGCAGATCGGCACCGGCGATATGTCCCAAATGCAGGGGACCATTGGCGTAAGGCCAGGCCACACCTATGAAAATGCGCTCGCCCAAAGTGTCTCCCCTAAGGTTACCCTAGTGTAAATCATTGATTGTCCCGTGCCGTTGCCGTGAGCCCAAGACCTGAGATGACTATTGACGGTGTCTATTCCTCGCAGAGGAAGGTGTCAATCTGCCTTCCTTTCTGCGTTCTGTGTGTGATATAACCGCGGCTCAGGCAGCAGTCAGTACAGAACCGCTGCTTTTCCTCTCCCTCCCCGTCCGTTACAAGATAGCGTTCTCCATACTTAAAAGGACGATGACAACCATTACACTCTACCTTTCCTATGGCAATACAACCTCGACGCACTTTAGCTCCTTTTCTCAGATTTCAACCAGGCTCGGGTCTTGCCCTCAATAACGAGAGTGAATTCTCCTCTGGGTTCGGCGAAATGCTCCCTGGCCTGGCTTACTCTGTTACGGAATATTTCTTCGTGAACTTTGGTAAGCTCACGGCATACAGATAGTCTTCTGTCTCCCAGGATTTCCTCAATGTCGCTCAATGCTTCCCCAAGGCGATGCCGTGTCTCGAAAGCCACCAGGGTCCTTGGTTCATCAACCAGAGAACCGAGAAGGCGCTGCCTTTGTCCCTGGCGGCGAGGGAGAAAACCGAGGTAAAGAAACTGGTCCGTCGGCAGCCCCGAGACCACTAAGGATGTAATCACCGCTGAAGGACCAGGAACAGGTACGACACAGATTCCGCGCCCAATGGCAGCAATGATAAGCTCGTAACCGGGGTCACTCAGGCCGGGCATGCCGGCTTCCGAGACCAGGGCCAGGTCTTCTTTCCCGAGATAATCCAGCAAATAGTCAAGTTTAGCCTTTCTGCTATGCTCATGATAACTGGTCAATGGCGTTTTTATGTTATAGGCATTAAGCAGGCGGCGCGTAGTACGAGTGTCCTCAGCAGCAATAAGCGTCACTTCCTGCAGGAGGCGTAAGGCACGCAGCGAAATATCCTCCAAGTTGCCAATAGGAGTAGCAATAACATAGAGAGCAGGCACGATATGACATTATACTTAATCGCTACAATCTTATCTACAGATCTTCTTGACTTCAGGGCGCCTGATAACCCACCCTCGTTCTGAGCGCAAGAAGCGACTTAAGAATCCAGAGACCCTTCGCTAGTGCTCAGGGTGACAATTCAACCTGTCTTGACTTGAGCGCGCCACGCCTGTATAGTTTACGACAACTCTTATCAGGTGGTCAAGAATGCCTCGCCCTAGACTCAGACAAATGGAACGCGCTTATGGATTCGATGAAGTTGCGCTTGTCCCCGGTGATGTAACCATCAACCCTGACCAGACCAACATAGAGTTCGCAGTAGGAAATCACACCTTGTCCATCCCCATTCTGGCCTCGGCTATGGACGCTATTGTCGACCCCGCCTTTGCCATAAGGCTTAACATGCTTGGCGGACTGGCTGTCCTTAATCTCGAAGGCGTACAGACAAGGTATGAGGACCCCGGTGAGATCCTGGACCAGATTGCCCGGACTGCCGAGAAAAAAGTCACTGCGCTGCTTCAGAAAATCTACTCTGAGCCTATCAAGGAAAAACTCGTTAGCCAGCGAGTTGGAGCGATAAAGGAGGCGGGAGCTATCTGCGCAGTATCCGTAACCCCGGCCAGTACGAAACGGCTGGCTCCCATAGCTAAGGATGCCGGGATGGATATACTTGTGGTGCAATCTACCGTCACCACAGCTCGACACATCTCCAAGAGTTATCGGGGCCTTATCCTGCCTGAGCTATGCCAGCAGATGTCCGTGCCTCTCATAGTGGGCAATTGTTGCAGCTACAGTGCGGCATTAGAGCTGATGAGAACGGGGATCGATGGCATCTTAGTCGGAGTGGGGCCCGGGGCTGCCTGTACCACGAGAGAGGTCATTGGCGTCGGTGTTCCTCAGATAACTGCCACCCTGAATTGTGCCGCCGCCAGAGAAGCATATCTCAAAGAAAGCGGTAAATACGTATCGGTGATAACCGACGGAGGGATTCGTACCGGTGGTGATCTGTGCAAAGCATTCGCTGCCGGTGCTGATGCTGTTATGATTGGCTCGCCTTTAGCTCAGGCAACTGAGGCGCCAGGAAAAGGCTATCACTGGGGCATGTCGCATTCCCATCCGGCATTGCCGAGAGGGACGCGGATTAAGGTGGGCACTACCGCTCCGCTGGAGCGAATTCTCTTCGGTCCCACTTCCGCCACCAACGGCACTCAAAACCTGGTCGGTGCTCTACGTACCGGCATGGGAGTATGCAGCGCTCGAACTATTAAAGAAATGCATAAGGTCAAGATGGTCATTGCCCCATCCATAAGGACCGAAGGGAAGTACTTCCAGGCAATCCAGAACGCTCCCTGAGTTCATAGCAACGCAGTAAGGCAGAACCACATACCAAAACCGGCCAGAACGAGGGCGCAAACCCTGAACACAACCCGTTGCACCTTCTGTGTCCACCACCGCCTTGACTCGAATGTGCCTACGGAGAGGAACTCACTCCAGGCCAGGTCGCAAGGCAAATGCACGAGCGTCAGCAGAACAATGCCGATATGGCCGAACGTGGCGGCCCCGGCGATTAGAGCTATACCCACAGTGGCCCACCATATGTAGAAGGCCGGGTTAGTCGCCGTAATTACAATACCTGTGACCAGAGCGCTGGCCGGGAGACCGCTCATCTCAGCGGATGCTCGACCGGTGGCTCGGAACATGCGGAACCCAAGGTAAAGCAGCATCAATCCTCCCATAAGATATATACCGTGTACCACCTGGGGAGAGCCGATGAAACGCCCGAATCCGAGATAAATCGCAACTATGAGAGGTATCTCGACGACAGCATGCCCTGCCGCAATCAGAGCGCCCGCATGCCTGTTATTGTAACCCTTGGCTACGGTAGCCGCAGTAAGCGGCCCGGGCAACATAACGCCGGTGAGGGAAATGCCCGCTGCTGACAACAGGAATAGACGCAAGCTTGGGTCCATGACTTAGTTTGGGTCGGACTCGATAAAGTTCAGATTTCCTCTTCTTCCACATCCTCTTCTGCAGGCGCAACGCCGCCTTGACGAGGAAGCATGACACTTGCTTCAGCTCGGCGCCCCCTGGCTCCTCTGGGTAGTTCGCCAATCATCTTCTTTAGCTCCGCCAACGTGTCGATCGACTGCGGTGAGGGAGCAACTACGCCGTCTACTCCCGATCGCCATAGGCTGGCAAGCTCAGTGCTCGTGACCGGAGAAGGCAGAGTTATCATGACCGGCTTCTCTAAGAGCTGGACGAACCTTTGATAAGCAAGCAGATGCTCCACAGCAACAAAAGGCTCTCCACCTGCGGTGTTGATGAACACGCCGTCTACTTCAAGGCTATTTATGGCCCTGACCAGACCCTGGTCTAGTGAGGGTTCAATCATCAGGAACTTGCCTACCTCTTCCTTGTGCAGGATTGCCGCGGCCACCTTAATGTCAAAAACCACGAAATCACACCCTGAATCCACAAGCTTATTCGTATCTCCTTGACTTATGCCCTTCACAGATATCCCCAGAGGAACGTCGCCTGCGGCTCCGACCATTTGCTTGACAGTCGCGGCGCTCGGTACCCGGCCGAATATCAACCCGGCATCGGCATTGACATCGGCCGCCATCTTGGCCTCCTTGACCTGCGCCCCCGACAATCCCGCAATAAGCAACATGGCCGGGCCCTTTGATTCAGAGGCAGAGGAATGAAAACCTATGGGCGCGGCTGAAGCCTTAGAAAGGCTCTGTAGTCTATCTACGAATTTGCTCACATAATCTCCAGCCAGCGGTCGGATTCGAACCGACG